>NZ_JABKCA010000020.1 GCF_013166655.1 Lentimicrobium sp. L6 | reverse complement strand
TCGATTTAGAAAATGGAATCTATCTGTACACCATTAAAATAGATGGACAAGTGGCAGGTTCTAAAAAAATGGTGGTTTTGAAATAGTATATCATTAAATACCTAAATAGAAATCAAAGCCTTATTAGTATGACTAGTAAGGCTTTTGTATGTCCTGTTAGCAAAAAATGATAATCTAGAGTTTTGTTTTCAATAAAAAAAGCACCACCTAAAAAGGCAGCGCTTGAACTATATATTCAAATTTTATATGCTCTAAACCATTCCGGTAAAACCCATAAATGCTAAAGCTAAAATTCCAGCCATCACCAATGCTATAGGTACACCTTTCATTCCTTTTGGAGCTTCCATTAGGTCCATATGCTCTCTTAAACCAGCAAATAATACCATGGCTAATCCAAAACCAACAGCTGATGCTATAGCGTAAACTACACCTTCCATTAAGTTGAACTCTTTTTGAATGGCTAAGATAGCAACACCCAAAACAGCACAGTTAGTAGTAATAAGAGGAAGGAAAACACCAAGAGCAGCGTAAAGGGGAGGACTTACTTTTTTCAAGATAATCTCTACCATTTGCACTAAAGATGCAATCACTAAAATAAATGTAATGGTTTGTAAGAAACCAATGCTTAAAGGAATCAATACGTAATATTGGATGAGCCAGGTAACAATAGTTGCAATTGTCATTACAAACATTACTGCACCACTCATTCCAACTGAAGTAGATATCTTTCCGGAAACCCCAACAAAAGGACAAATTCCCAGAAACTGCGCCAATACAATATTATTGACAAATATGGCGGATATGATGATAATTATATATTCCATAGTTCTAAGATTTAGGCTTTTTTGTTAATTCTGTTGATAATAGCAATCAGGTAACCCAATGCAATAAAAGCTCCAGGGGCCAATACGAATACTAACATTCCGTCGGCTTCCATAAACTTAATATTGAAAATGGCTCCACTTCCTAATATTTCTCTAACTCCTCCAAGTACAGTTAATGCAAATGAGAATCCAAGTCCCATGCCTAAACCATCGATTAATGAAGAAGAAAAGTTTTGTTTTGAAGCAAATGCTTCTGCACGTCCTAATACCAAGCAGTTTACAACAATTAAAGGAATGAATAAACCTAACTGGTCGAAAAGAGCTGGCATATAAGCTTGCATCGATAACTCAACTATAGTTACAAAAGAAGCAATAATTACAATAAAAGCGGGGATTCTAACTTTATCAGGTATGCCATTTTTAATAATGCTGACTACCATATTAGATCCAAGAAGTACAAAAGTAGTAGCCAATCCCATACCCAAGCCATTAAAGGCAGAGGTGGTGACCCCAAGAGTAGGACAGAGGCCTAATAAAAGAACGAATACCGGGTTTTCTTTGATAAAACCTTTGGTGAAATTTTTCATTTGACTCATTATTTCTTTCCTCCTTTATTTAGTTCGAAAGTTTTGTAAGCTCTTTCCGTGGCATCGCTAAATGCCCTAGAACTGATTGTCGCAGCTGTAATGGCATCAATTTCTCCACCATCTTTAGTGACTTTTAAATTGAAGGTAGCTGGATTTTTATTCTCAAACTGATCTTTAAATTTAGGGTCTGCCATTTTAGTTCCCAAACCTGGAGTTTCTTTATGTTCCAATACAGAGATATTAGAAATAACTCCATCGGGTTTAAAACCTACCATGAGTTTGATTAAACCACTAAATCCCATCATAGTATACGTGTTCACTGCAGTTCCTACATATGCACCTTTATTATAGGCATTATAGAATGTTAATGAATCTTTAGGTTTGTTTCCATCGAAAGACATGACTTTATAAGCTGGTTTTACCTCATCAAATTCTGGTAATACTACTTTTATAGCGTTTTCTATTTTTGCTTTCTTGGCCAATTCGATAGGTTCTTTGGTGACATTATATACTGCCCCAAGAGCTAGTCCGGCTATAGCTGCTACTAAAAACAGCACATAAACCATATTGATGAATGTTGATTGTTTTTTAGCCATGTTTCACCTCCTTACCAAATCTAGTGGGTTTAAAAGAATTATTAAGTAATGGAACTACAGCATTCATAATAAGTATGGCGAAAGACATTCCTTCTGGATAGGCTCCCCAAACACGAATAATGACTGTTAAAACTCCAATTCCGACACCATAAACCAATTGACCTTTTTTGGTCATGGGAGAGGAGACCATATCGGTAGCCATAAATATGGCACCTAGCATCATACCTCCAGTTAGTAGATGGAAAATAGGATTTACATAATGTGTGGGATCAATCAACCAGAAAATACCACTGAATACCACAACTGAAATCAATACGCTTCCAGGGATTTCCCAAGTGATGATTTTTCTCCATAACATATAAATACCACCAAGGATTAAGGCCAGAGCAGATACTTCGCCCATACTACCACCCATGTGGCCCATAAACTGGCCCATAAACTGTGGCATCTCTGGAGAAGTCATTAGTTCTTGTACTGTTTGTCCTGCTTTTAAACCTTCTTTCATCACTCCAAGAGCAGTAGGACCTGTAACAGCATCAGCTAATCCATCAATAATAGGACTTGCTTTTGGCCAACTGGTCATTTGAACAGGGAAGGAGATGAGTAAGAATACACGTCCAACTAATGCTGGATTGAAAGGATTCTTTCCTAAACCCCCAAAGCTCATTTTACCCATTCCTATCGCTACTAAAGCACCAATGATAATAATCCACCAAGGCAGATTACTAGGTACATTGAAAGCCAAGAGGATTCCGGTAATGGCTGCTGAACCATCCATAATGGTATTGCTGCCTTTTAATAAATATTTTTGGATAGCCCATTCGAAGAAAATGGAAGCTGCTACCGCAATAAAAATAACACGCATGGCATCGAGGCCAAAGAAGTATATGGAAACCAGCATGGCCGGAATCATGGCATATACTACTCCCCACATGATTTTCTTGGTCGACATATCGCCATGAACGTGAGGGGATGCAGATACTGTTAATAAACTCATCTTTTCTTATCGTTTTATTTCTTGTTTCTATTCCTGATGATTCCACCTACTTTATTCTTTCCAAACCTGATGAAGTCGAGAAGAGGAATGTTAGCAGGACAAGTATACGAGCAAGAACCACATTCAATACAGTCCATCACTCTTTCGTTTTCTACCTTATCAAACATTTGAAGCTTGCTGGTTTTAGAAAGGTAAACTGGTTCTAGTCCCATTGGGCAAACCTGAACACATTTAGCACAGCGGATACAATTGCTTGTTTCGCCACGTTTGCTTTCATTCTCAGGCATGATTAAAATACCAGAAGTTCCTTTTACTACAGGTACATCAGTATTTAATAATGCTTTTCCCATCATAGGACCACCATTGATGATTTTGCCAGTATCTTCAGGTAAACCTTCGGCAGCTTCAATGAGTTCCTTAACTGGAGTACCAATTCTAACCATAAAGTTAGATGGCTTCTTCACTGATTTGCCAGTTACAGTCACCACACGTTCTATTAATGGTTTGTTCTTTTGGATCGCTTCATAAACAGCCAATGCAGTACCCACATTGTTGACTACACAACCTACTTCTAGAGGAAGTTTCCCAGATGGAACCTCTTTACCAGTAATGGCTTGTATCAACTGCTTTTCACCACCTTGGGGATATTGAACTTTTAGAGGATGGATTTCGATACCTTTGAAATTCTTGGCTAATCTTTTAAGCTCCTCTATAGCATCTGGTTTGTTGTTTTCTACACCAATTAAGGCTTTGTCAACATTTAGACCCTTCATGAGGATGCTAATACCAATCATCATTTCCTCACCACGCTCTAACATTAAGCGATGATCGGAAGTCAAATAAGGCTCACATTCCACTCCATTAATAACTAGAAATTCTACTTTCTTTCCTTCAGGAACCATTAACTTAACAAAAGAAGGGAAGGTAGCGCCACCAAGCCCTACTACCCCCATCTCGTTAATCTTGTCAACAATTTCTTTGTTTGAAAGCTTAATATCTTTTACGATATCTTTACTTTGATCGATGTTCTCTAGCCATTCATCACCCTCCACATTAATAATGATTGAAGGTTTACGGTATCCACTAGAATCATAGACATCATCAATTTTAAATACTTTCCCCGATACAGGTGAGTGAATATTGGCAGAGATAAAACCACTAGCTTTAGCCAATAATTGCCCTACTTTAATTTCGTCACCTTTTTTTACTACTGGCGTTGCAGGAGCTCCTAAGTGTTGACCTATTGGAACTGTTACTTGCTTTGGTAGCGGAAGATATTCAATGGCTGCTTGAGCCGATAATTTGTTTTCAGGTGGATGTACACCACCAAGTTTAAAAGTCTTCATTTAATACCCCTTTTATTTATTTAGAGAATTAAGCTTTTTCTGTATTTTCTTTAGCATCAGAGTCCTTTTTAGCAATAGGCTCTTCAACTTTCTTCACCTCTTTTTCCACTTTTGCAGCAGGAACAGCTTTTTCAGCAACGGCTACTTTTGCAGGAGCTTCTTTTTTAGCAGCAGGCTTTTCACCTTCTGGCTTTAGCTTTCTAAGAGGGAAATTGATTTCGTGAATGGCGTTTGTTGGACAAACGGGTTCGCATTTTCTACATAGCTTACACTTTTCAAAATCGATATAAGCTCTGTTGTTCTTCATTTCGATGGCATCGAAAGGACAAACTTTGAAACATTTAGAACATCCGATACAAGCTACATCGCAGTTTTTCTTAGCTGGAGCACCTTTTTCTTCATTTACACAGGCTACAAAGATTCTACGTTCTTTTTTACCTAGGTTTCTTAGTTCAATAATATCCTTGGGACAAGCAACAATACAAGCATTACAAGCCACGCAATTTGCTGTTACTTCAGGTAACATGGTTTCAGGATTGATGTGGATGGCATCGAAATCACAAGATACTTCACAGTCACCTAATCCTAGGCAACCATAAGAACATCCTCCTTCTCCAGAAAATACAGTAGCGGCAGCTGCACAATTGGCAATACCATCGTATTTAACTTTAGCAGGTGAATTGACCACAGAACCACTACATCTTACAACAGCTATTTGAGGTTCGGCCATTGCGGCTTCCATGCCCATTACCTTACCAACATCAACCATTACATCGCTTCCTCCTACAGGGCAATTAAAGCCTTCTAGAGTAGCTTTTTTAACAATAGCTTCAGCAAAAGCTCTACAACCAGCATAACCACAGCCACCACAATTGGCACTGGGTAATACTTCTTCTACATCATCGATACGTGGATCTTCAAAAACTTTGAATTTTTGTGCCACAAAATATAGAATTACAGCAGCAACAATGGCTAAAACCCCTAGAGAACTTACGGCATAAATAATAACTTCGTTCACGGTATTTATGTTTTGTTTTTAATTTTGTTATACTCAACTAAAACAGGTTGATGGACAAAAATAGAAACATTAGTCGTATAGTCCTTGCTTTTACAGTTGTTGTATGTTTGGACTTAAGGGTCTGTAAATCAGTATATAACGATTTGTTTGATTATTTTGACACAAAAAATGCATTTGTAAATAGCACTATGTCAGTAGGATACAAAATTGTTTAGAAGACTTCTAAATTTCATTCTAAATAAGAGTTTGTATCTTAGTATAATTATGTAAAAAACAGATATATAAGAGGTTGGCTTATTGTTTTTTAAATAACAATAGCTTATCCTATCAAGGTGGCAATAGCCTCAAGAATTTCCTTGTTTTCAAAAGGTTTTTCAAATGTTAGGGTTGCTCCAAGTAATCTTGCCGATCTCAGGTTATCCATGGCATTTGTTCTTCCTCCTCCTGAAACAGCAATGATCTTTATGTCTTTAAATTCCTTTTTTAAATCGAGGATGGTTTCTATGCCTTCTTTGTCAGGCATGATAATATCTGTAATAACAAGCTGGGGTTGGTGTTCGCTGTAGAGTTCTTTAGCGTATCTGCCATCTGTTGCTTCAATTACTTCGTAATTATTACGTTTTAGTAAAACGGCAAACATTTCTCTAAAATGGGTATCATCATCAATTAATAAAATCTTCTTCATGGCTGTGTTTTTTTGGTAAATACAATTAAATTATCGGTAAATATAATGAAAAAATAGTTCCTTTTCCAAATTCTGATTCCACTGTTATTTTGCCATTATGTTGCTTCACTATTCCAGTAACAACAGATAAACCAAGGCCTGTTCCCTTTCCAACTTCTTTAGTAGTAAAGAAGGGTTCGAATACTCTTTGAATGGTTTCTTTATCCATTCCAATACCATCATCAGATATTTTAAGACAAATCATTTTTTTATGGTCAAACTCTGCTAAAGTCATGTTAGGAAAGGCTTCAATTTTGACACTACCATTATGATCATCAATTGCATGAAATGCATTGGTTATAATATTTATGATAACTTGTGTAATTTGGTTTTTATCTGCAAGTAATTCTATATTGAATTCTTCGTTTGGATAGATGAGATCAATATTTTTAGGTTTAGATCCCTTAATAATATCTATGCTATCTGTCAACAGTTGGTCGAAGGATATCTTATCCATAATAATATCTTTTCCTCGACTAAAGGTGAGTAGTTTTTGAACAGTTTGTTGGGATAGAGTAACTGCTTTCATGGTATTGGTTAAATAGGTATGCACATGATGGTCAGTTTCAATATCTTCCAAGGACATATCCACATATCCCTTGATAGTAGCCAAGTAGTTATTAAAATCATGAGCAATTCCTCCAGCCATGGTTCCTACAGTTTCCATTTTTTGGGTTTGAATTAATTGGCTTTCCATTACTCGTTTTTCTTTCTTGTCTTTTTCAATTTGAGTGATATCCTTAATGTAGAAAGCTAAAGAAACAATATTTTGATTCATATCAATGATAGGACTAATCTTGATATTGAATATATTCTTATCATCAACCACATGTAACTCTTTATAAGTTTTAGAGCTGAGAACTAATTCTGAGAATTTCTCTAATACAACTCTATTGGTTTTCTTGAAGAAGCTGAAAATGGATTTGTTTAAAATATTTGCTTGATCGGGGAGGAAACCGTTTAAATCATTAGAGTTTGCTGTGATGATTTCTCCATGAATATCCACTAATATGGTAGAATCGAAACTAGCGTCGAGAAGCGCTTTTATTTTCTGCTCACTCTCCAAAAGTACATTGTACTGTTGCTTAATCTGCTTTTGAGAACGTTGGTTTAAGAAATAAAGCCAAACAAAGAAAACTAGTATGATAATGAGGACAATAATAATGAAAAATAAACGGTTTCTTTTGGTTTGGTTTTCTAATGTGAAAACCTTTTGTTCATTAGCTAGTTTTTCTAAATCTTTTTCTCGTTCTTGATTTTCTAATTTTAGTGACATATAGTCAATACGACTACTAACATGTTCATTATAAATGGTATCGTTCAGTTCTTTAAAAGCTTTATAATAGTATAATGCTTGTTTAAAATCTTCTAGTCGTTCATAGTTTTTAGAGGCAGCCTCATAGCCTATTTGGATAATGTTTGTTGCATTGATTTGAATAGCTATTTCAAGTCCTTTATTGTAGTATTCTACAGATAATGAGTCGTTTAGTAGTGTTTCATGAGCTTTAGCGTAATCAATAAAGAGGTTAGCCAAGTCGAGTTTGCTCCCGAATTTTTCAAAAACACTTTTGGCATCTTCAAAATATGAAAATGCTAAGGGATATTTGCCCATAGCCACATAAACATTGGCAATCATACTCTTCGATTGAGCAATTCCTAGTGTGCGGTTGTTATTCATTTCATACCTCATACTTTTATTCAAAAGAATCAGTGCGGAATCGTAGTTCCCTTCTGTATAGAGTATGTCTCCTAAATTATGTTGAATTATCGAGACTGTTTCGTCCTGACCGTATTCTTCAGCTAACCGAAGGGCGCGTTGGTAATAAGTTTTGGCCTTATTTAAGTCCTTGGTTTCCTGATAAACCAAAGCTATATTGGAAAGATCTATTGATAGTTCTTTTTCTAAGCCCAGTGCTTGCGTTAATTCTTGACCTTGAAGAAATAGGCTTAGGGCTTCATCATACACTCCCCAATCTAAATAAATGAGTGCTTTATTACTTATAGCATAAGAGATACTCAGTGTGTCGTTTAATTGACGAGCAATATATTCGCATTTATCATAATTAAATATAGATTGTTTGTAATTACCTATGTCGGAATGAATAATACCGAGGCTATTATAAGAGTTTACTAATTTGTATGTTAATTGGTTCTCTTGTTCTATAATGATAGCTGTATCTATATAGGCAATTGCATATTCTTGGTTGCCTAAATCTTTATAATTGCTAGATAATAATTGATAAAAATCAGATAAATCGCTAGGCTCTATTTGTTCAATATATTTGTCCAATGCAAATTTTAAGGTATCATTAGATTCTTTGGTTTTATGAATTCTAGATAGACCTTCACCTATACCGTATATCGAGTTCGCTGCTTTTTTTGGTTTGTTTATTTTATTATATATTTCGTAAGACTTTTGATAAAAGGTTAGTCCGCTTAAAACTTTATTATTGTCATAGGAATACTGGCCTTTAAACATATAGGCATTAGCCAATCCGTATTTATAATCAAGTCTTTTTGAAAGTTCGATGGCTTCTGTGATCAACTCTTCACTGTAATTGGGTTCATTATGTCTTAGTTTGAATGATAGTTCTACAGCAGCATCAACCCATTTTTTATTCTGACTTAAACCAAGAATATTTTGGAGACTGTCAATTTCGCGATTAGCATTCTGACTCAATACTATTCCAGAAATTAATATTAAAAGGAGACAAAGGTTTTTTCTCATGTTTTGTGTTCAATTCAGCAGCTAAAACTACAAAAAAAACCGATATGTGAATTATTATTTGCTTTGCTACTCAGAGAATATTTCTTGCAACATCTGAATCCCTCTCGATTTCATAGTATAGGATTTTTCATGCTGGTTAGAGTCAGAACTTGTATCTACATGCCCATCTTTACCATGCGTAGGTCTTTTATAGGAGTTTCTAATGATACCAGTGTAAAATAATTTCCTTTTCTCTTGAATTAGGCTATAGATGCTTCCGTTCATAATAATAGATTGTTTTGTGGTCAATAAGATAAAATTCTGAAGCAAAAGTATCTTGTAATAGGCTGTTTGTCAATTATTTTAAGCTTAAGTTGTGTTGTAAAGTACAAGTTAAGTCCTGTTAGGTAAACTTAAGCTGAATGAAATAAATTAAGAAAAAACTTAAAATTGTTATGAAAATCTTGATTATTCATGAGGAATTGTCTTACATTTATACGAATTTTGCAAAAAGGCTGTTTTTTAAAATGCTACCTTATGGATTTAAGATCTGAAAAAGAACATTTTTAAGCTTTAGCAAAACTTAAGAAAACCAAAATTACTTAATCAATTATTGTTTAATGAAGAATCAGTTTAGTTTTTTAAATCTTCCGGCTATAACAGCTCTTGAGCATGCGGTGCATTTATTGCCTGGATTGGATAGGGTTGATTTATTGTGGAATGATCCTAGAACAGCTGAGTTAACATTATTATCGGTTGATAAAGAAGACTCCTCTTCCATAAAGAATATAAGTTTATCCTCAAACAGTATATCTAAGCTCAATCAGTTTCGCTATCAAAAATCCTCAGTGGCTTGGTATAGCCAAGATGAGCTGCCTTTTAGCGAAAATGAAAGTGAATTAATGGAGGAGGACCTATTTAGTGAAGTGTTGAAGAGTATGCTTTGTTTGAGTTTTTCCAGTGATATAGATGCTTTTAGTGATGTTTATATCTTTTATTTCCGTAAAGATGCAAGTGAGTTTGGTCCTATTAAGTCTGGTAATATCTTAAATACTCAACAAAAAATGATAATTGGAAGACTGTTATTTAATAGCCTAAAAACTATTTTAACTCAATTAAATTCCAATAGAGAAGCCATGATGGAATATAATAAAAGTATTTCAGAAATGGTTCAGTACCAACAGCAACAATTGAAAATACATAAACAAGAATCCGATGATTTTAAATCTCAATTGGATGTCATTCTTTTTAAATTGGTAGATTCTGTTAAAAGCCCTGGTGATATTATTGTTTTAGAGGATAAAGCTAAGGAATTACTAAGGCCATTCTTATATGATTATGATAAAGTTAAGCTGGCTTTAAGAAAAGCTTTAGTTTTTGTAAAAACACTTCAGTTTGGCTTAAATCATAATCAAATTATTCTATCTGCAGTTCATTTTAAAGAATTTGAAAAAATAGAGGAAGCTGCAAAAGATCAAATTGAGCAAGGAAAAGGATCCTATGTAACCCATACTAAGACCTATCAGTTTTTGGAGGATTTAGAATTTGCTGCAGAACAATTGACATTGAAAGGAGTAAAGTTGACGAGTGCTAGGGTAGGACAAACTTTAGAGAATTCAATTACAGCGGCAGCTATTTCTGATAAGATTAAAAACCATAGGCGTAAGATTATAATGTTATTGGAGCAGTACCCTGAGAAATGGAATTTGATAAGAAATAGGTTTAGGCCTATTATTAATATTCAAGAAAGAGCTAATGAATCAAAGGTAGCTTAAAAATTATCTTCTTCTTCGACCAAAAGCAGATGAGCCTTTTGTGTCTGCAAAGCCAAATCGATATCTCAGCCCAGCTTTCAAATACATGAAATTATCTTTCCCACCATCAGTGGTGAGATCCAATTCGTCCGACATTCCATAATGGTAATCTAGTTCAACTAATATATCTATTTGGTTAAATATCTCATAGGAGACACCAAGCCCAATATTAAATTCTAAAGTTGAAACTTTAGTGGCGTAGTTGAGGCTGTCGATAGGGGTTCCGTATCCTTCTTCTTCTATACTATAAAGAATAGGCTTTGTGCTTGCTAAGCCAACTCCTACAATTCCATATACAGAGAATATTGGGATATAATCTGTATCGCCAAATATGCTAGAGAAATTGATTAAGAATTGACCACCATAATTTGTAAGGCTAGCATCATATCTTATTCCTCTTTCATTATTAGTGGCTTTGAATCCTCCAGAAGTGAAATAGGCTCTTGCTGAAAGGTATTTGTTAAAGCTTTTTCCAGCAGTTATACCAAATGCAAATTTACTTTCCTCTTTTATTTTTAAGATGGGATCATAATTGAATACTCCAAGGGTGCCATAAAAACTTGTAACACCTGTGTTTACATCTATAAACCAGCTGTTTTCGTTTCTTGAGTTATCTTGGCGAAATTTCATTTGTGCATTGGAACTGATGTATATTCCAAGTAAAAACAGAGCCAGTAAGCTATATTTAATTTTCATCAATTGTATAAATTATATAAAAAATCCCCTTGGGGCAAAAGTAAAAGATTTCTTGATATATCGTTTCTATTAATGTGTAATAATAAAAGATTGGCTGATATTCAACACAGACTTCTGAAGAGCTATTGGGATAACTAGAGGAAATTTGAGGAAGATAGTGAGCTAAGTATAGAAATCCACTTGTGGAAAAGCCAATAATATGTCATTTTTCAACTAAAAACAATTTGATATCGCCTGGTATATCTTCTTGAATTTCAGATTGAACCTAATGTGTTTTTTGCTTTATATGGAAGCTATTTATTAATTGACCTCAGGTTTTTAGGAATATATTTGAGCAAATATATATTACTGTACTTTTGAATTCATTAAAAAATATCACTTATGCAAAGAGATACAGTTGGGGTATATCCCTACAGAATTAAATCTTATGAATCTGATTTTAATGGCAAAATGTCATTAAATGCAAGTTTTTTATTTCTCCAAGAAAGTGCTTGGCAAAATGCCTTAGAAAATGGTTTTGGATACGAATATCTAGAAAAAGAAAATGCCATATGGGTATTGACAAGGGTTTTGATTCAAATTGATAAATGGCCCTCTTGGAAAGATGAAGTAATAGTAAAGACTTGGCCTCGAATTGCTGAAGGTTTATTTGCTTTGCGTGATTATCAGATCTTATTGGGGGAGCGTGTTGTGGCTAAGATTGCTAGTTCATGGTTGGTTTTAGATAAAGATACTAAGCGTCCTCGTAGAATAAGTGATTTTGACTTTGGAAGGCAGGATTTTCTAAAAGCTCAGGCCATTGATAAACCACTTAGGAAACTTGGTTTATCTATGCTAATGACAAAAGTAGACCATAGAAAAGTATATTCCAGCGATCTAGATATTAATAAACATGTTAATAATGCCACCTATGTTAAATGGATAATGGATGCCTATTTTAGTGCGGAATCAGAATATTTAAAAGAGTTCGAAATTAATTTTATAGGAGAGTTGGTTTTAAATGATGAATTCGGAATTTTTGAGGGCCAAATAGAAGGGGAGTATTTTTATCAAATTAAAAGTATAAAGGATAAAGAAATCTGCAGGGCTCGTATTCGTATAAAATAAATATGAAGCTCTAAAAAAGTTAGTTTTAAATCTGCAGGTTTTTCTCTAATGTTTTAACTTAGCTCTAACATTGAGTTTACCTACTTTTTTCTAAATCCACCTAATCTTGCTTTATCAAAAAAGCAAAGATGAAAAGGACTTCAAATTATTCTATATTTCAATCCCAACTTCAAAAAGGGCTTGAAGATTTTACCGCAAAATAATTCCAATTTGCAGGCTCTTCAGAAATTATAAAACTCGATATGCACTGTCACGACTATAACAGTGATAAGCCAGATGAGATATTGGGGCGGATTTTAAATGTTTCTGAAACTTGGTTAGAGTCGGAAACCCTCCTCCAATCATTAAAAAAGCATGGCTGCAATGCTTTTACCATCACCAATCATAATAATGCGCGTTCTTGTTGGGAGATGCAGGATAAAGGATTTGATGTTTTATCTGCTGCAGAATTTTCATGTCATGTCCCCGATTTTAATGTTGGTATTCATGTTTTAGCCTATGGTTTTACCCCCCGTGAAGAACAGGTATTACTCAAATTAAGGCGAAATATTTATCATTTTCAAGAATATGCACTGCAGCAAAATATTCCCACGGTTTGGGCGCATCCATTATATTTTTATGCTCCAAAAGGCTTGCCTTCCATAGATTTTTTTAATAAAATGCTATTGGTTTTTGAACGATTTGAGGTGTTGAACGGGCAAAGAGATACCTGGCAAAATATGTTAAGTCTAGAATGGTTGAAAACTTTTGATGAGGAAAAAATGATTCACTATGCCAAGAAATATGATGTTCAACCCCATGATTATTGTTTTAAACCTTTAGAGAAAAGCTATACAGGTGGCTCTGATAGCCATATGGGTATTTTTGCAGGATTAACAGGTACTCAGTTATATATTCCTAACTTGGCTGTTAGGAAGCTTGATGAGTCCATGTCTTCATTGGCATTAGAAGCCATTATAAATGGAGATATGATCCCTTTTGGGGCTAATAATAGCAGTGAAAAGATGGCCATAGCTTTTCTTGATTATGTTTGTCAAATAGCCATTCATCATAAAGATCCTGGTTTGTTTAGGATTCTTTTACATAAAGGAACAATGGCAGATAAATCCATAGCGCTTTTGGTGACGAATGCTTTTGGTGAGATTCGTAGACATAAAGTAACCATGAATTTTATAGAGTTGTTTCACAAGAGTTTTTTAGGGAAAGTGCCGAGCAAAACTAAAAAGTGGTTTATTCCATCAGTTTATAAGCCTGTCTTTGATGATGCTAAAAAGATAGCGGATACTTTTAATCATAGGCCGACTGATATGGTGAAGGATTATGATGAAGCCATTAGTTCGATTAGTAATCAATTAAATCTTGTTTTGGCGCAGCGATTTGGGCTTAAGATGCAAGAAATGTTGAAGGATGGGCAATTGCAAAAACTGAAATTGAGTACCATCATCGAGAAGCTTGAGCTGCCTTCTGAACTCAGGGTATATTTGGATGAAAATATAAAATCTAAAAATAAGAGGATTCATAAACCAGACATAGGGAAGTTTTTAGATGGTTTGAATTTTCCATTTTTGGCCTCCTCATTAATACTTTCGGCTCATTTTACTTCCG
The DNA here is from genome assembly GCF_013166655.1 of Lentimicrobium sp. L6. Classification (NCBI taxonomy): domain Bacteria; kingdom Pseudomonadati; phylum Bacteroidota; class Bacteroidia; order Bacteroidales; family Lentimicrobiaceae; genus Lentimicrobium; species Lentimicrobium sp. L6. The sequence continues at coordinate 53,412 of NZ_JABKCA010000020.1, read as the reverse complement.
CTAAAGTATTGTATAGTAATAGACCTCTGTTGAATAGTATTTCTGAAATCACTGGAAAATATAAACATCCAAAGCGTATGTTATGGATGACCGATACCTTTAACGATCAGAACGGGGTATCCATGGTTTTGAAATCGGTTTTGCAGGTCATTAAAGAAAGAAATTTGCCTATTGATATTTTAATAGCGAGTTATAAAATAAAACCAGAGGAGCATTTGAAAGTGATTAAACCTATTTCGGAATTTGATATTCCCAATTATAGTTCACAATCCATAAGGATACCTAATTTCTTAGAAATACATCGTTTGTTTCAAGATGGAGACTATGACCGCTTAATGTGCTCAACAGAAGGGCCAATGGGTTTGGCTGCTTTATATTTGAAACATGCTTTTTCAGTGAAATCATTTTTTTATTTGCATACTGACTGGATGATGTTTGCCAAAAAGGTTCTTAAATTCGATCGGCCAGCCTCGAGTCGATTGAGAAGAATACTTCGGACTTATTATAGCAATTTCGATGGTTTGTTTGTGTTGAACAAGGATCAGAAGAAGTGGTTGAGTAATAAACAAATGAACCTAAAAAGTAAACACCTGCATCTTACCGCTCATTGGGTTGATGAAGCTTTTAAGCCTCAAAAGGTGAAAAAAGAGGAGGTCTTTGGAATTGCAAGTGATGTGCCCGTGTTGTTGTATGCAGGACGTGTAAGTAGAGAGAAAGGAGTAGACGAGCTTGTCGAGATATTTACGCAGGCTAAAAAGGATATTCCGAAATTAAGACTTCTCGTAATCGGAACTGGGCCTTTTGAAGAAGAAATGAAAGAAAAACTACCCGATGAATTATTTTTTGGATGGGTGGAGCGCCATGAATTACCTAGATATTATTCCGCTGCAGATCTTCTTGTTTTGCCAAGTAAGTTCGATACTTTTAGCATGGTAGTTCTTGAGTCTATTTCTTGTGGATTACCTGTTGTAGCATATGATTCAAAAGGCCCTAAGGATATTTTATCTGGAACAGAGGCAGGGTTTCTTGTCAAAAGAAAATTAGAAATGAGTGGGCAGATTGCAAGCTATTTTCAAGATGAAAGCTTAAGAAGTAAAATGATAAAAGCGGCGGTTTTGCGTTCTCAAGACTATTCTTCAAAATTAATTATGGACGACTTGCTTAAAGTGGTAGAGCTCTAAAAATGAAAGAAAATCAAGTTAAGAGGGATTTTATTTGGTGGAAACATGGAGTTATTTATCATATATATCCACGTAGCTTTTATGATACCAATAATGATGGTATTGGGGATTTGCAAGGAGTGATAGAAAAAATCCCTTACCTTAAAGAGCTTGGCGTCGATGCTATTTGGCTTTCTCCTGTTTATCCATCACCATTTAAAGATTCAGGCTATGATATTTCAGATTATACTTCTATTGATAGTAGCTATGGTGATTTGGCTGACTTTAGACTTCTGTTGAATAAAGCTCATGCATCAGGTATAAAAATTATTATGGATTTGGTGATGAACCATACTTCTGATCAACATCCATGGTTTTTGGAATCTTCATCTTCTATTGATAATCCTAAAAGAGATTGGTATATCTGGGGGAAGCCAAAGGATGGTCAGGTTCCGAATAATTGGAAGTCGGTATTTGGTAAAAGTGCTTGGCAGTATGAAGAGCAAACTCAGTCTTATTATTTGCATAGTTTTTTTAAGGAGCAACCAGATTTGAATTGGAGGAAAAAGGCAATGAGGGAGCAGTATTTTAAAGAGATTGAATTTTGGCTGAATTTGGGTGTAGATGGTTTTAGGCTCGATGTGATCAATATGATAGGTAAGGATAGAAAGCTTAGAGATAATCCATCTTTATTACGTTTTCTCTTAACTGATTCTCATTGGTTTAATAGAAATAGGCCTAGATCCTATAAAATTGTAAGGAAATTGCGAAAATTAGTCGATTCTTATCCTGATAAGGTTTTGATTGGGGAGGTTTTTAATCCACCACCTGGGGATGCTAAACTAGTAGCTTCTTATCTTGGAAATGGTAAAGATAGCTTACATATGGCTTTTGATTTTTCCTTGTTCTTTAAGCGCTGGGATGCTAAAAAATTCTATAAGAGCATTGCGAAATTGCAGAAGGAAATACCTGTAAAAGCTTGGCCCTGTTTTGTGCTTTCTAATCATGATTTGAGTAGGGGGATGAATAGATTTGGTAAACATAAATATGAAAAAGCCAAAATTGCTGCATTGCTTCTGTTGACCATAAGAGGAACTCCCTTTATTTATTATGGCGAAGAAATTGGAATGTCTAATATCAAATTAAAAAGGAATACCATAGTAGATCCTTTGGGGTTAAAATATTGGCCTTTTTATAAAGGCCGAGATCGGTCTCGTTCACCTATGCAGTGGAATGCCTCTAAAAATGCGGGATTTAGTTATCATGAACCTTGGTTGCCCATAAATGATAATCATGCCTTTATTAATGTTGAAGATCAGAAAAATGAGCCTGATTCAATATTGAATTTATATAAAAGTTTGATCAGCTTGAGAAAGCAGTATAAGAGTCTTCAAAAGGGAAAGTGGCAAACCATTTTAAAAGGTGATGACCAGCTATTGGCTTATTATCGTTCTTATAAAAAGGAGAAGCTTTTAATTGTTCTAAACTTTTCGGCTAAAACTAAAAATATGGAACTTCCCAAAGGTAAATTTGAATTGATTTTCAGTATAGCGCCTCGATATTCAGATTTAAACAATGAAAACCGATTTTTTGAAATCATTCCATACTCAGGGCTAATTTTTAAGAAAGAAATGAATCGATAATGGCATAATGAATTTGGTAATTTTGTTATCATTTTCCAAATTAGCTCTAAATAGGGCCGTTTTATATAAAAGGGTAGAATTTCATGATAAATTATCTCTAATTTTATTTATCTTTGCCCTCGAAATGAGTGGAAAGATTTGATTTGCTTGCAACCACATTAAAAAAATGCTAAAACAATAATGTCTTTACATTTCCTTGCAAGCGTCTTTCCCGTAAATATTTAAAAAATTATAAAATATAAATAAAATGGGATATTTATTCACATCCGAATCTGTTTCCGAAGGTCATCCAGACAAAGTTTCTGATCAGATTTCTGACGCATTATTAGATGCTTTTATCGCTTATGACGCTGATTCTAAAGTTGCCATCGAGACTCTTGTTACTACTGGTCAAGTAGTTTTAGCAGGAGAAGTTAAATCTAATACCTATGTTGATGTTCAGCAGGTGGCACGTGAAGTCATTAATAAAATAGGATATACCAAGAGCGAATATATGTTCGATGGTAATTCTTGCGGTGTTTTATCGGCTATTCATGAACAATCGGATGATATTAACCGTGGAGTAGATAAGGTAAATAAAGAAGACCAAGGTGCTGGTGACCAAGGAATGATGTTTGGTTATGCTTGTAAAGATACTGATTCTTACATGCCTTTAGCATTAGAGATTTCGCATATTCTTCTTTATGAAATGGCTGCTATTCGTCGTGAAGGTAAAGAAATGACTTACTTACGTCCTGATAGCAAGAGTCAGGTAACTGTAGAGTATGGTGATGATAACCAACCTGTCAGAATTGATACTATCGTTGTTTCAACTCAGCATGATGAATTTGATGATGATGAGCCTATGGTTCAAAAAATTAAAGAGGATGTTATTAATATTTTAGTGCCTCGTGTAAAAGCTTTATTGCCTGAAAAAATACAATCATTATTCAATGAAGAAATCATATATCATGTAAATCCTACAGGAAAGTTCGTGATAGGTGGTCCCCATGGTGATACTGGTTTGACAGGCCGTAAGATTATTGTTGACACCTATGGTGGTAAAGGTGCTCATGGTGGTGGAGCTTTCTCTGGTAAGGATCCTAGTAAAGTAGACAGGTCTGCGGCTTATGCTTCTCGTCATATTGCAAAAAACATGGTGGCAGCAGGAATAGCTAATGAAGTATTAGTACAGTTGAGTTATGCTATTGGAGTCGCGCAACCGGTTGGTGTTTATGTAAATACTTATGGAAGTTCTCAGGTAGAATTGTCTGATGGTGAAATTGCAAAAATGATTCAAGAAGTATTTGACCTTCGTCCAGCTTTTATTGAAGATAGGTTAAAACTTAGAAACCCAATTTATGCTGAAACAGCATCTTATGGTCATATGGGAAGAACTCCAAAAACTGTGAAGAAAAAATTCCATAGTCCTTATCAAGGTGATAAAGAAGTAGAAGTAGAATTGTTTACCTGGGAGAAATTAGACTATGTTGATGTATTAAAAACAGCATTTGGTTTATAATCTATGCAAAATTTAGATATTGAAAGCCTGGCGGATGTCAGGCTTTCTTTTTAGGTTTGGATCAATTTATCATATTGGCTGACTATGCTTATTATACCAATTAAATATCAAACTTACTCAATTGTTCTAGGGTATAACTTATTTTAGGTCATATATACAGATTTCATTAGATCGCTTTTGTTAAACTTGATATTTTTTTTAAAAAAGTGGTGCCCATTTAAATAGGCACCACTGAAATTGAAATTAAAACCAATCTTTTTAAAGCTCAAGTTTATACTTTATACCTCCAAGCATCCAAAGCCCAGGCTGAGCCACACCAAACTCTACAACTTTAACATCGTTTATATTGTTGGCTTCTGCAAAAAACTCCATGGATTTGTATTTATAGCTCAATTTAGCATTGATAGACCAATAATCTTCATAAGGATGGTCTTCGTACGTAGACTCCTCAAAATTATAAGTTTGATAAGAGCCTAATCTATCTTTATAGGAAGATGCAATCTGAAGATTTAGATTCTTAATCAATTTAAACTGAAAGACCAGATTAAACTGATGGCGAAGATTATTCAAGGCATATTTGCTCTGAAGGTCTATATCTTCTTTTTTCATATCCAAATAGGTGTAGTCTAAGTTCATCTGCTTCCAAAACTTCACATTCCACAATACATCGGGTTGTATTCTTGTGGCCAATTCTATACCATTGGTGGTAAGGTCTGTGATGTTTTCTGTTCTCCAAATGGTGTCATGCCATACCCAATCAATGATATCGTTTCCATAACGGCGGAATACTGCTGCTTGAATCTGATATCCTTCTTTTTGGTATTCAGTACCCATTTCTAAAGTGAATGATTTCTCTGGATTTAATTCTGTATTACCCATATTAGCAGGTCCAGAATAGAATAAATCAGTGAATGTAGGAAGTCTCATGGCATGATTAGCGGAGGCTATTAATTTGAGTTCTGGATTCAGTTGATAGCTTATGTCTAAACCAGGATAAACGGAGATATCTTGGTCTTTAGTGGAATACCAGTGGGCCAGTAATCCAAGTGAAATCTGCCACTTTTTACCCAATTCTTTAGATTGTTCCACATATAAACCTGCATGGTCGCGCTCAAAAGAATATTTAAACTCTTGGTCTTTTGCCCAGCTGATATTTTCTGGCTCGTCCAGCTTTTCTCCCATACTCGAACTCAACAAATGCTCTCTTTTGATATTTAATCCCACCGAAGTTTTTCCCAATTTAGAATAGAATATCATTTTTACCCTTCCTCCGTAAACATCTGTTTGGTGGAAGTTCTGATAGAGCTCTGGCTTCTCTCTGGTGAGTTGCCAATTGTCTCTATGCTGACGATAATAGGGGAGCACAGAAAGCCTCAACTTGTTGCCAAAATGAAACCCAAGTGCTGCATTTCTGCTCTGGTTGCTTTCGTACTGCAAAGGATATTTGGGAGAGTAAAAAGAGTTGGCTCCAAAGTCCTTCTGCATAAATCCCAGTTGGGCATCCATCAATAGGGCTTTCAATTGTAGACTTGACTGTAAAAAAGCATTATAGCTTTTAAAGTCGGTATTTTCCATATAACCATCACTGGCTTTCTGGTCGTAGGAAACTCGTGTTTTCCAGTTTTTCACTTGGAAGTTTCCCGTAGCTCCATAATGATATAAACCATTTTGTCCACCCATCAACCTGGCCGATAGATGGTTTCCTTCTTCAGCTTTGGTAATAATGTTGATGGCACCACTAAAGGCATTGGGTCCGAAAACTCGAGCACCAGGGCCTTTCAGCACTTCTACTTTTTGAATATCGGAAATATCAACCGGGATATTCAAATTAAAATGACCAGTTTGGGGGTCAGAAACGGGAATTCCGTTGATTAACACTAAAACTTGATCGAATGAGCCACCTCTGATGCTCACATCTGCTTGTACTCCTTGGCCTCCTCTTTGGCGGATGTCTACCGACTGTACAAAAGAGAGAAGCTCTGCCAAATCGCTGACGGGCGCCGACTCAATCTCTTGTTTAGTGATGGTAGTAATCATCCTTCCATGTTGCGAGAAAACCAGAGGTTCTGCTTGTGCGGTCACTTCTAATTCTTCCAACTCCACATCTTCACCTGGAATAGCCAAGGTGGCGCTTTGTGCTACAACAGCACTAGCAGCCAGTGTCAAAATGCTGAAAGTAAGCTCCAATCTTCCGATTTTCACTACGCTTTTCAAACTATTAAACACTGCATAGGCTTTTCGACTCCATTGACGGAAATGAATAGAACGAGGACCACTAAAACTTCTAGATTTCATAATGAAATATTTTAATGATTATTAAGCCGGCAAAAGTAGTCTAATTTCAAAAAATGAGAAGTTTTTTGAGAAAAATAATGAGTTTTTTTAAAATTGTATCTTAACCTAATTTCTCAGCATGTTCCCATATGCCATGAAGATTACAGCCAGCTTCTACTTTTACAATATCTCCTGATTGTAGTTTTAGGTAATGCTCACCATATCCTCTTATAGGGCCATTTTCTAAAACTAGATTAGAGACCAATTTGTCATTTTTATATATAGTCAGGTAATCTATCCAATGGTTTTCTTCGGTAGGATGTATGATACCACCTTGCCCAATGGTGATGATAACTTTTGTAAATCCTTTTGAGTCTTGTTCTCCAAAAGTAATTTGAGGAGTGTGTTTAAGTTCATGTGGAGTAGGGTTTTTAGGATCGGCAAAACTCATTTTCATGCGATTGATAATAAGCTTCTCTTGCTTTTGTTCTTGAGCTTGGGCTGAAGAAGAATTTAAAAGAGCTCCTCCGACTAATATGCCAGCACTTGCTGCACTTATTTTCTTAAATAAATCTCTACGTTTCATTCTTTATAGGTTTTTTGTGAGTAGCAAAGATAAAACATAAAAACAGGCTATAAAAAAAACCGTCCTTAACAGAATGTTAAAGACGGTTTTTGAATAGTTGATGCTCAACTATAGGTATTTTTTCTTTAAAAGCTTACCGAATTGTTGAGCAGCCGTAAAATAGGCATCACCAACTCTAAGCCCTGTATCTGGAGCTGCAGCTCCAGGAGCTTTAGTAATTTTCACTACAGCAAGGGCCTCATCAGTAGCATCTGTTTTTACAAAAGTGATTTCTAGGTCGATGGCAGATTTTTTGTTCTGAAATCCCATAAAGAAACCAGGCTCTGTAAAAGTAGTTTTTACTATCATGGTGTATTCATAATCAGAATCGTCTTGTGCTACAAAAAGGTCACCAGCATACTTTTCCATTCCTTCCATAAACATGGGCTCATAATGGTCTTCTCTATCTGCAAAATAAGAATCTTTCCATGCTTCTCCAGCACCTTCTTCTTTTTCCTCAGCATCAGCCATTTTCTTCTCAATATATTTATCTTGAGTAGTTTTGCCAAATTTCATATCCTCTGGATATTCGAAAGTAACATTCAGTTCTGCTAAGTCTTTCATAAAACCCATATCACCACTAACGATTTTAATTTTTTGTGCTTGAGTGAACCCGATCATCATAAATGATGCGATGAATACTAGAATAATTTTTTTCATAAGATTTTGATTGTGTTAATATTAATACGCAAATGTATAAAATGATTTGAGAGATTAATAATTTAGATTATAATTTATTTGAATATTTTTTCTTTGTTTAAAAACTCACGATAAGCATTGGCATTATTAATATGTTGTTTGCTGTTTTTTGCAAAGTTATGATAGCCAGAATAGTCAGGCTTGGCACAGAAAAAGAAGTAGCTATGCTCTTCAGCATTTAGTACTGCATTTATCGATGAAATACTAGGGATGCATATGGGGCCAGGTGGAAGGCCTGTATACTTATAGGTATTATAAGGTGAGTCAATTTCTTTATATACATTTAGAACTCTTTTAATATTGAAATCCCCTAATGCATATATAAGAGTAGGGTCTGCTTGTAGCCTCCAACCACTTTCAATTCTGTTTATATAAACCCCAGCAACCCTTGCTTTCTCGTCGTTCTTTTGGGTCTCTTTTTCCACAATACTTGCTAAAATACTTACTTCTATAGGGTTTAGGTTTTTGTCATTAGCTTTAGTCACTCTTTCTTCTGTCCAAAATTGCTTATACTCAAAGCTCATTCTGTTTAAAAACTCATCAGTGGTGGTATTCCAATAAACAAAATAGGTGTTGGGCAAAAACATGCTTTTTACGGTTTCAGTACTAAAGCCAACAGAATTACAATAAACAGAATCGTTTAATTTTTCAAGAAGTAAATCTTCGTCGATATTAATTTGCTCGGCAATTCTTTTTGATAAATCCTCTTTTAATCTTATGTTGTTGAAAATGAGTTTTATGGGTTCTTGATTACCGCTTCGTAATAGGTTAATCAGTTCATTATTATTCATTCCATTTTTTATGGAATAGCGACCAGGTTTAATATTGTCAGCGTATTTCTTGTAATCAGCTAATAGCTCAAAATTATTGCGGTGGATGATGTTCCCGTTGGCATATAGTTGATTCTTAATGCTTTCAAAATCATCCTCATTATTAATATAGATGTATTGTTCTTTTTCTTCTTCGGTCCAAATATTAGGTGCCATCACTATTTGATAAGCCATATATGCAGCAATACCACCGATTATAATGATTCCAATAAGTAAAATGAATAAGACCATGCGGAATGGATTTTTCTTTTTCCTAGAATTACGGCGATAAGAACTATGATAATTAGACATAAATTTAGTTTTTCCTGATTAATTGCAATAAAATCTCGTCGTGATATTTACCTTCAATAAATACCCAATCCTGTTTTACTCCAATTTCGGAAAAATGTTTCTTTTTAAACAGATTTAGACTCTCGGTATTTGAACTTAAGATATTGCAATACAATTGATGCAGTTTCAATTGTTTAAATGCGTAGCCAATAATCAGTTCCAAAGCTTCACTGGCCCAACCTTTTTGTCTATATTTCTCATCAATTAAAATCCCCAAACCAGCCCGCTCATTATGGGCATCAAAATCAAATATATCCACACAGCCTAATACTTCATCATTTTCTTTATTAGTGATCATGAAACGAAATTGTTTGTCAGCATAGATATCGTGATTTCCTTGTAGAATAAATTGCTCTATATCGAATCGAGAAAAGGGGAGGATAGTATTGCTTAAATACCAAAATTCAGATTGGTTTTCCCAATCAAACAAAATTTCTAAGTCGCTAAGCTCTGGAGCTCGTAAAGCTATTTTATGGTTTTCTATCATATTAAAAAGGGATATTTATATGGCCTTCGTATACAAATACTGCAGGACCTGTAAGATAGATAGAATGAAAAAAATTACCATCCTCTGTTTCAAATTTTACATTTAATTGGCCACCCAATACTTTGATATTGAAATTTTTATAAATCAAATTTTGGCGAATTGAAGAAGCGATAGCTGCAGCTGTTACGCCAGTTCCGCAAGCTAAGGTCTCATTCTCAACACCTCTTTCATAGGTTCTTACATAAAGCTGATTCTTTTTTTGCTCTACGAAATTTACATTAATACCTTCTTCTTGATAAGCATCGGAATAGCGAATAGCTTTCCCTTCTTCAACCACATCTAGTTTTTCCACTTCTTCGCGAAAATCGAGATAATGAGGAGAGCCAGTATTGATTTCGAAGTTGTTGTTTAAAGATTTAGTCTCATGAACATCACTCATTTTTAGTTCGACGAGTTTTTCAGTGGGATGCTCTTTTAAAATTCTTCCTTCGTGATTTCCGTCAATGGCTATAAAGCGATATACCTCCTTTGTAATTCCCATATCATAAGCAAATGCGAGCATGCATCGACCACCATTTCCACACATACTGCCTTCTTTGCCATCGCTGTTATAATACTTCATTCTGAAATCAGAATCCTCCGAATTTAAAAGCATCATTAATCCATCAGCTCCTATACCTTTGTGTCTATCACATATAAACGCAATTTGCTCAGTTGTTAGTGAAAAGGAGTTTTTTGTCATATTAATAATGACAAAATCGTTACCGGTTCCGTGATATTTGTAAAAGTGAATCATTTGCCAAATTTAGTAAATAATACAAATAGATAAGTCTTAGTAAATCACTATCATTTGTGGATTTCTCAAATTAACATAATGCCATAGAAGTAAAAGACCCATCACAAGTCTTAAGTTCCTCTAATTTACCTGAAAAAATCAATTCTCCACCAGCATCTCCACCTTCTGGACCTAAATCGATAATCCAATCAGCTGCTTTAATAATATCTATATTATGCTCAACAATAATAAGAGAATGCCCTTCATCTACTAATTTTCTAAATACTTTTAAAAGTAGTTCCACATCTTGTATATGTAATCCTGTAGACGGTTCATCAAAGATAAAGAGGGTTTTGGAACTGCTTTGCTTGTTCAACTCATGGGCTAATTTCAACCTTTGGGTTTCGCCCCCCGATAGGGTAGAAGTGGCTTGTCCCAGCTGTATATATCCAAGTCCTACCTCCTCTAAAATGTTTAAAGCAGGAGCTGTTTTCTTTGCATGAGAAAAGAACTCTTTAGCTTCTGAAATACTCATTTTTAAAACCTCATCAATAGATTTCTCTTGGTGCTTCACCTCGAGAACTTCCTCTTTATACCTTTTACCATCACAGATTTCGCAAGTCACCCAAACATCGGAGAGGAAATCCATAGGGACTTTATTTTGTCCCATTCCCTTACAAGCGGGGCAGCTGCCATCTTTGCTATTAAAGGAAAAATGTGATTTCTTAAAGCCTTTTGCTTTGGCTTCTGACTCTTTGGCAAATATATCTCTGATGTCTTCAAAAATGCCAGTATAAGTGGCGCAATTACTTAGTGAAGATGTTCCAATGCTTTGCTGGTCCATGATGGATATGGAATTGATATTATCGAAGGAGATGGATTCACAATTTTCTGCTTTACCACTTTTATAGGATTTGGCAATCACAGTGAAAACCAATGAGGATTTCCCCGAACCTGAAACACCAGTAACCGCAACCATTCCTCCACTAGGGATTTTGAGATCGATATTTTTTAGATTATGAGCATGGGCCGCTTTAATTTGTATTCCAGTTTGGAGCTGTGCTTTTGATACTGGAATATTGATTTCTTGATGGAGATATTTTCCAGTGATAGAATCCTCAGAATTTTTAATTTTCTCTATATTTCCTTGAGTGATGATTTCGCCACCATTATTACCGGCTTTTGGACCTAAATCGATAATATGGTCTGCATTTTTAATCACTTCCATATCGTGTTCCACCATGATAATGGTATTACCGTTTTCTTTGAGTTGAGAGATGGTTTTTAGAAGTTTTTCAGTATCTCTAGAATGTAAGCCCACTGTTGGCTCATCTAAAACATAAGTTAAACCGCATAAGTCAGATACCAGCTGACTGGCAATCCTTAATCGTTGAGCTTCACCACCAGAAAGGCTTTGTATGGGGCGATCTATATTTAAATATCCCAATCCTAATTGCTGAAAAATATTGAACTTCTCATTTAATTGTGTAAAGATTTGTGCAGCGGCTATGTCTGATGATTTTGCTTGTTCTTTAAAATAATCTTGCGCTTTTTGGATATTCCAAGATGAAATATCTGAAATATTAAACCCTTTAAATTTAATGGACAGGGCTTTCTCTTTTAATCTTTTTCCATGGCATTTCGGGCATTTTATTTCACTCATGATAAACTCATAAATCTCACCTCTTTTGCCATCCTTTTTTATTTGGTAATCTTCGTTAAGCTCATTGATAAATCCATGCCAAGGTATTTGTAGCTGATGCGTTCCACTTCTATTTCCTCTTTTAAACTGCCATTCCACATAGAAAATTCGTTCTCCACATCCATAAAATGCTATTTCTTTGGCTTCCTCGGAAAGTTCTTGATAGGGAAGAGAAAAATCAATAGCTAATTCCTTTCCAACTTGAACTAAAGTGGGAACAAACTGACCATGGATATCTCCAAAGAATTTCCCTGGTTTATTTCCATCCATGGCGCCATTCAATAGTGATTTATCAGGAAAACTAATGAACTTTTGTGGGTCAGCAGTAATCATAATTCCCATTCCATTGCAATGTGGGCACGAAGATTCAGCTCTGTTAAAAGAAAAATCGGACATGGTTAAATTACCCTTTTCTCCTTTTTCATTTTCTCCAAAACGAGAAAATAATAAGCGGTATAAATCATAGATTTTGGTAGCGGTTCCTACAGTGGAACGAGGATTTTTCTGAAATCGATTCTGACGAAAAGCTATGGCAGGAGTGAGGCCAGAACATTGTTCTAAATCTGGCTTTTTTACTTTATTCATCATTCTTCGGGCATAGGAAGAAAGGTTTTCGGTAAAGCGGTTTCTGCTTTCTGAATAAATAGTATCGAAGGCCAAGGAACTCTTTCCGCTACCCGAAACTCCTGTGATGACGGTAGTTTGGTTTAGAGGAATCTCCACATCGATATTTTTCAAATTATGAGTATTCACGCCGTAAAAATGAATATTCTGTTGCTCAATGGCTGGACGAGAAGTTGGAGTTCCCCACTCTTTAGGCTCGTACTTCTTTTTCAACTCCTGTCCGGTAATGGATTCGGAGCATTTTATTAATCCTTTAGGACTTCCTTGAAATAATAGCCTTCCTCCGTTTTCTCCTCCTTCTGGGCCTAAATCTATAACTCTATCAGCCTGTTCTATAATATCCAAGTCGTGTTCTATGACGATAACCGTATTTCCTTGATTTACTATTTTCTGAAGAGCTTGAATCAAATAGCTAATGTCTTTTTTATGCAATCCCACCGAAGGTTCATCCAAAATATAAAGCACATGACCTTTCGAACTTTTATAGAGTTCCGAAGCCAGTTTTATTCTTTGCGCTTCGCCACCAGAAAGGGTGGTCGATGCTTGTCCGAGTTTCAAATAACCCACATCGAGTTGAATGAGTTGGTCGAGGATTCTAGTGATTTTACTATGCCCTTGAAAAAACTCAAAAGCTTCTTCTATGGAAATTTCCAATACCTCATATATGTTTTTTCCTTGATAAGTGACTTCTAAAGTTTCCTCCGAAAATCGCTTTCCATGACAATGCTCACATTCAATTTCCACATTTCCTAAGAAATGCATACCGAGCTGAATTCTACCAGCACCTTGGCAATGTTCGCATCTTCCTCCTTTATTATTAAAAGAGAATTGTCCTTTTTTATATGCTCTATTTTTCGATTCTTCTTGCTTAGAAAATAAATCTCTGATATGGTCGAATAAGTCAGTATAAGTTGCAGGATTACTTCTGGGAGTTCTTCCAATGGGAGATTGATCGATTTCAATTACTTTTTTGATTTCTTCAGAGGATTCTAGCTTACCAATTTCTGATTCTGTTTGCTTGTTACGCAACATATGGGCAAGAATTTGATTCACTAAGGTAGATTTCCCAGCACCAGAAACTCCAGTCACCACATTGAGTAGGCCTAATTGAAAATCAACATCTATATTCTTCAAATTGTTTTTGAGGAGTCCGGTGAGTTTGATTTCACCAATGCTTTTTCGGTTTTTGCTAGTAATAAAAGTAGAATGAGTAGTGGAAAGTGATTGAGCGGTTATACTTTTGGGATATTTCTCTGGGTTTTGAAGTAATTCTTGGGTTTCCCCTTGAAATAAAATTTCTCCACCATGAACTCCTGCTTTTGGTCCAATATCTATTAAATAATCAGCAGCCTTTATGGTTTCTTCATCGTGTTCCACCACGACTACGGTATTCCCATTGTCTCGTAAATCTCGTAAAACCTGAATCAATTTCTGATTGTCACGAGCATGTAAACCAATGGAAGGCTCATCTAAAATATATAGAATCCCCTGTAATCCTGTTCCTAGTTGAGAAGCCAATCGTATTCTTTGGGCTTCGCCACCCGAAAGACTTGCGGATTCTCTTTCCAAAGTGAGATAATTCAAACCCAATAATTCTAGATGATATAATCTCTTAAAAATAGGTTTGAGGATATGTTCGAGTACATCTTGTTGAATGTCTTCATGTTTCAAATTATCCAGAAATGATTTTAGGTCCGCTACGGTCATAGCACTTAAATCGCTGATGTTTTTTCCTAAAAGGTGTACATTTCGTGCTTCTTTTCTCAGTCTAGTACCCTCACAATCAGTGCAAGTAAAAGAGCTGGCAAATCGGAGAATATTATCATTTCTATCTCGTTTCAAGATTTCCTCCATAATAGGAAGCATGCCTTTATAAAAAGCTTCTTCACGAGGTTTTGCAGTAATTCCTTTCCATTTTAAACGAGATTCTAAGGAGTGTTTTCCAAATAGGATTTTCACTCTGTCGCTACCATACCAAATAATATTTTGTTGCTCTAAAGTCAACTGCTTCCAGGGGATGTCTACCGAAAAATCATGAGCTCTACAAACCTTATCCAGCTCATCTACTCTCACCTGAGAATAAACAATATAGCCAGTAGGAGTAGTGGGGACGAGTGCACCTTCTGTTAAGCTTTTTGTTTCATCAGCAATGAGTTTTTTTGGATCTATTTGCTCTGTTAGTCCTAAGCCTTTACAAGTAGGACAAGCTCCTGCACTGGAGTTAAAAGAAAAGAGTTTGGCCCGTATCTTAATATTTGAATAACCACAATTGGAGCAGATATTTTCCGCTTTGCTTTTCATTTCTGCGCCACAGTTTAGGCATTTTACTTCTCCTAAACGAGCAAATAGCAAGCGTAAATAATCATAAATACCAGATAAGGTGCCAACTGTAGAGCGAGGATTTGAAACTGCGGTTTTCTGGTGAATAGCCAAGGCTGCATGTAAACCTTTTATTTCCTCAACTTTTGGTTTCTCCATTTTGCCTATATACGACCTGGAATAGGAAGAAAATGATTCTAAAAACCTCCTCTGGCTTTCATTAAATATCACTTGGTAGGCTAAACTCGATTTCCCAGAACCCGATACCCCAGTAATTACGGTAAGAGAGTTATGAGGAATTTGAACATCAATATTTTTGAGATTGTGTTCTTCAGCATTTTTAATGATGAGCTTATTGTTCTTGGAATTCATCCTTTGATTTGTTTTGCGAAATAATCAGTACAAAAGTATGGTTTATGGGAGAAAGAGAAAGGGCAATTTTTTAGTTTTTCTAAATTTATAATATGTGGGAGGGGAATGAATAAAGGAATGATAGAATGTTAGAAAAAAATAACCATGTATAATGAAAATAAAATATTCAATATACATGGTTAGATTATTCTGTTTTGCTTGTTGAATAATGCAATAGTTGAATGAGTAGCGCTTATTACCAGTTTAGTTGGTTGATTTGTTCTTTCACAAAATTCTCATCAGGGTCAATATCAAAAATCAATGTAGGCTTTAAGTAGAATAGTTCTTTTTCCGATTTGAATCTTTCTTCTCCACCACCAGTAATATTGAGCATGATCAAGTCATCAGTATTTACTTTTTTATCTTTAACAGCAGATATTAAAGTGGCAACAGCAACTGCAGCGGCTGGGTGAATATCTATTCCTTCTGATTCTAAGAATAATTGAGCTGCATTTCTAGCTTCTTCATTGGTCGCTAAAAGTACTTCACCTCCAGCATCTTTCATGGCATCATATAAACCACCAGCTAATGAATAGGGAGGTTTTCTATTGGATAATACTTTGGCATCAATGATTTCAACTTGTTTGCGTGCTTCATCGTTGTTGAAATCTAATAAAGGACGAGAATCAGCTTCCCAAGCATCGTAAATAGGGTTAAAGGGAGAATTCTGAGAAACCATTAATTTGGTTTTTCTGTTTCCAAATCTACCATCCTCTAATAATCTTAAATTGGCTTCCCAAGCTGCAATGGCGCCTGTTCCACTACCTATGGCCTGGAAATAATATTCTGGGATTTCTCCAATGGTAGTAGCTGCCGATAGCATGGTTGTTGCCATTCCATCTCGTCGGGCTACATTTTTGGCTCCACCTTCTGCGAAAAAACCATTCATCTCACATGCTATATTAGATAGATGGATGGCATCAAAATAGTCTCCTCCAGTTTTGCTGGCGATAAGTTTCACACAATCGTTTAGAGGTGCATCAAACCAAAGGGCGTTCAAATTATCTTCAGGGACACTTAATAAAAGAGGTATTTGGTTGTCTGAGCATACTTGGGCAAAGGCACGAGCCGTATTTCCAGCGGAAGCCACCACTAAAACCTTTTTCTCATCATTATCCATTCGAGAGCACACAGAATAACTTTCCGTTTCCTTAAAAGAACAAGTTTTCATTTCTATGTTCTTTTCTGGCCAATACCCACTAAAAGTAATATATAAATTATTGAGTCCGATTTCTTTTGCTAAACCTTCGCTTTTAAAAGTGACTGGTGCAAAGGAGCCTTTAATCATTTTGTGGATAGGCAGCCAATCAGCAAATTTGAATAAACCATAGGAATCATCCTTGACTTCCAATTGTTTTTTTTCATAAATAGCTCTCACCAAACCGGCTTGAGCTTCATTGGGAGCATTTAATGTCCAGCCCTCGTCATTAAAGGTTTTCTTTGTGGCTTGGGATTCTAAAATATATTGGGTTTTGTCAATTTTCAGACTCATAATATTGATTTTAAAAAGATGCGCAAATATAGAAATTTATGATTGTTTTAATATTTTAGATAGACTTTGTCATTCTGTAAATGTGTGCCAGAAACATAATACCATTTTCCATCTATTTTCTCAAAATTAGATTGTTCGTGCAGTGCTTCTGTATATCCATCCTCAATATAAATGGCTCTAAATTCTACCATTCCAATTTCATCATTGGCTTGTCCAGCTTCGGTTTTTACAATAGATAATCCCAACCATTCTATGGAATTCATCCATCTTTGCATCTTTTTTCTTTCTTTAACGGGACGTATTTTCTCTATATGAGTATTAATTATATAATCAACTTTGCCTAGTGTAAAAGCAGTATAGCGAGAACGCATTAGCTCTTCTGCAGTATCTGGGTATTCTTTTTTATCGATGAATGGTTTGCAACATTCTTCATAAACTTTGTTGTTTCCACAAGGGCAATATTCTATCATAATTATTCTTTTGATTTTAAGCAGGGCAAAATTAAGCTTTTAATTCATATTTATGGGTTGCGGTGAATTTTTTGAAGTGCAGTTCGCAAAGAACAATGGGGAGAAAGGGGTTCACCACTTCTGTACTTCATTAAAAGCTTAACAGATTCTTGTGCTAGTTGACGTCTTACAGCTCGTCGTTCTCCTTTAATTCTTGCAATATTAAGATGGTCGTAAGCGGTAGTTTGGTGCCTCATCCAGGCGATAACGGCTTTTGCTGCTCGTTCTTCTATGGGAATCATGGCTGTTCTTGCAACGGTGCCACTACCCACAGGAACGGCATGTTTGGTAATAGCTTCTGCCATCAGTTTCTCCATGGTTTTATATTTGAGGTGGAATTTTAAATATTTCTCCACTTCTTTCTGAAAATCCTCCTCATATTCGTCTTGCTTTTTGGCTCGCCTTTTTAAATCGCTAAGTCTTTTCTTTTGGTAGGCATCGGTGTTTCTAGTTTCTTCTACTTCTTTTTTTGCCCACGCAATGGTTTCACTGGGCGCCCAAACGCCTTTTGAAATCATTCGTCTGCCCTTTTTATATTGAACCCTCCAGAACAATCCTTTGGCTGTTATCTTTCTGGTGATTCCAGCATCTCCAGCAGCTAAAAAACTCCATCCTGCAGGAGGAGTCACTTTTTCTCCATATTTATTGAGGAGTGTATTATTTGGGCCTGGACTTACGATTTCTTGATTCATTCTTTGCAATCTGTATTTTCTGCAAAAGAAGGGATTTTTGAGGAATAAAGTAAGTGAAAGTATATTTATTAATGACTATAATATAATCTTCATCCCAAATAAAGGGCGAAGAAACTTCACCCGCCTTAATACCAATTCATAAACCATAAATGAAGCAAGAAAGGTAATAAAAAAGACCAATAAGTATTTAATAAAGGCAGAGATTTCCAATGGGAAAATATAATACGAAATTGCATACTGCATGATCATGTGTATGATATAAACAGGATACACAGCTTGACTTAAATAGCTTAGTGATTTGCTAGGACGGTTAAAATATTGATTAGCAAAACCGAAAACAGAGGAGGTCCAGAATACTGTTTCTAAACTCATTAATATATTTGGGGATTCTAAATCATAAATAGATAGTCTGATTACAAATAATACATTTGCAAAAATGAGAAATATATATTTCCATTTTTTCAGCATATGCCAAATGTTTGACCCCGACATTACAAATGTAAAGCCCCATAGAAATGCCAATCCTCCCATAATAAAGCCGTGTAAAGACATGGCATAAAAGGTATACATTTCGGGATTTACTAAAACACTCTCAATAACAAATGTAAGAGCCACCAATAGTAATGACAATGGATTTTTGAATATGGTATTTAGCTTTTCGGGGAATTTGGAATTTCTATTTTTATCCATATAATAGAATATGGAGCTAAACAGAAAAACAT
The DNA here is from genome assembly GCF_013166655.1 of Lentimicrobium sp. L6. NCBI lineage: Bacteria > Pseudomonadati > Bacteroidota > Bacteroidia > Bacteroidales > Lentimicrobiaceae > Lentimicrobium > Lentimicrobium sp. L6. Next base: position 34,617 of record NZ_JABKCA010000020.1, on the reverse strand, counting down.
AAATATAGATAAAGCCAAGAAACCATAAATGTGCAGCATGAGGAGCATAGCTGAGTTCTTGAGAATAGTAATCTTGCCAAATGAAAACATGAATGGGTACAATAGCTATGACTCCAAAAACAAAAGGCATCAGTATTCTAATGGTTCTGTCTAAAAAGAGTTGTTTAAGGTTTCTATTGCGCATGGCAAAGGCAATCCCCATTCCTGATACAAAAAACAAAAGTGGGATTCGCCAAATGTTTAACATGGACATAGGATACCAAATCCATTCTAAAAAAGTATTATTTTGTATGAACTGGATAAATACACCCCAGGGTTGAAATCCAATTGCAGTGTGATAAATAATTAAAAGGCCAATAGCAATTACTCTCAACCAATCTATATCATGTCTTCTTTCCATCATTATTATTTAAAGTGATTTTAGCTATTTGTTGTTTTTGGTTAATGATTCCCCTTTATTAAAACCTGTTTAACTGCTTATGGTTGATTGATTTAGTAGCTTAGTCAAAAAAGGGAAATCATTTTGTGTCAGAGGTCAGTTTTAAATACCAATTCTTTTATTTTGATAATAGAACAGCAACCTCAGGTCTTGTATTCTCTAGTCTCTCTAAATCTAATCTTAAACCTAATGCTCCTAAATCTTTTGCAATTTGCTCGTAAATAGGTTGAACATCGCTAAATGGTCCAGAAACAGATTGTAAAGCAGTAGAACCATATTGATTGATAAGTGTTTTATCTGCTCCACGAGTCAATAATTCTTTTACAATTTCTGTTCTACAATAAAAAGCAGCGGTGTGTAATGGAGAAGAGCCATCGGCATTAGTTGCATTAATGTCAGCATTGGCATCCATCAGCATGATAGCGATATCTGTTTTGCCAAAAGTACAAGCAATATTTAAAGGAGTTGAACCATAAGCGTCTCTTCCATTTAACTCGGAACCTATTTTTATATGTTGTTCTACAGCTTTTTTATTGCTCATAAACACCGCTGCAAAAATATCCATGCTTGGTTTTTCTACCTTCTCCGTTTTTGTTTTTTGTTCTTCAGGAGTATGACATCCTTCACATGAATACCCTCCTATAATAATAAGAGAAAGTGAAATAATAAAAGCTGTTTTTCTTAAAATGTTGATTTTTGTTGTCATCGTTTTATTGTTTTTTAATTTTGAGCAAATATCTGTCGAATAATTCTAAGTGATTAAATAACAGTGTTTCATAAAGTTTAAACTTTCATTCATTAATAAAAATGATGCATCATTTGTACAAATGATGCATCATTTTTTAATTAAAGTCTGAAATTGTGATTAAATATTTTCAATTTTCTTCCATTTATTAATTCAAGGATAATACTACCTTTGATGAGCTTAAAAATGACAACAAATGCCAAATCAGGAATTGATAGATAAATTGAAACAGATTATTCTCAAGCATATTTCCAATGAGAAATTTGGAGTGGCAGAACTAGCAGAAGAATCTGGTATGAGTCGTTCTACTTTGCTCAGGAAAATGCAAAAGGATACAGGTTTATCTGCCAGCCAATTTATTAAGAAAGTGCGTTTAGAGGAATCTAAAACTCTTCTTGATGAGACTGATTTGAGCATATCTGAGATAAGTTTTAAGGTAGGGTTTAACAGTATTTCATATTATATTAAATGTTTTAAGGAGGAATATGAACTTTCGCCAGGAGAATATCTGAAGAAAGAAAAGACTGCAGGAGAGCAGATTGAAATAGAGAAGGTTCATGTTAATAGAAAACCATATGTTTGGTTAATTCCTCTTTCGGTTATCATCATTGGCCTTTCCATTTGGGTGGGAACGATTTTTAGTGAAGAGGGTAAGCCCATTGACAAGTCCATAGCTGTATTGCCTTTTAAAAATGACAGTAAAGACTCTAGTAATGTATATATAGTCAATGGTTTAATGGATGCCATTCTCAATAATTTGCAAAAGGTGAAAGACCTAAGGGTGATTTCACGCACATCAGTCGAGAAATACAGAAACTCAAATAAAACCATAGCTGAAATAGCTGAAGAACTTGGGGTGAGCTATTTTGTGGAAGGAAGTGGTCAAAAAGTTGGAGATCAGATTTTATTGAATATTCAATTGATAGAAGCACAGAGAGATAAGCACATATGGGCGGAGCAATATGATAGGAAACTGAATGATATTTTTGAAATTCAAAAGGAAGTAGCCTCGAAAATTGTGCAGCAAGTAGAAGTGAAAATTACACCTGCTGAGATGGAAAGGATTGAAGAAATACCTACTGATAATATTGTAGCCTACGATTTCTTCCTACAAGGACTTGAATTATTATATAATCCTACTGGAACTAGTTTAGATTCCGCTATTGTTTTCTTTTCACTTGCCATTGAACAAGATAAAGATTTTGCAAGAGCCTATGCTGCCACTGCTATGGCCTATTATTATCTAGATATCTTTCAGGTTCAAAAACAATATATAGAAAAGACCGAGTTTTATGCTGAAAAAGCGTATTTGCTTGACCCTCAATCACCACAATCATTGGTAGCCAAGGCATTTTCTTATATGACGAAGAAAGAATATGAAATCGCGGTTTCTTATTTTGAAAAGGCTTTGGAATATCATCCCAACTCGGCTTTTGTACTCAATTTCTTATCCGACTTTTATACCAATTACATACCCAATACAGAGAAATATTTAGAGTTCGCCCTAAAGGGATTACAAGTGGATAAGAGCTCTAATGACTCGTCTGCTAGCTCATACCTTTATTTACACCTGAGTAATGCTTTTATACAAGCAGGATTTATAGAAGAGGCTTTAAAATATTCCAATCAGTCTTTGGCCTACTATCCTCAGAATATCTATTCACATTATTTGAAAGTTTATATTGAGTATGCAGAGCATAGGAATATGGAGATAACGAATGATAAACTACTTGAAGTATATAATATGGATACCACACGTTTAGATGTAATACAAGAAGTGGCAAAAAGCTATTATATATTGGGTAATTATAAGATGGCTTATCATTTTTATAATAAATTAATTGTAGCTAAAGAGAAGTACGATATTTATTTATTTGTACATGAAAATATTAAAATCGCATGGACCTGTAAGGAGTTGGGCTATGAGCAAGAGGAACATGATTTGCTGGAAGAATATCGTGTTTATTCCGAGAACGATCAATCCATATACCAACCATTATTAATGTGCGGCTATTATGCCTATATAAATGATACAGAAAAAGCCATGGACAATTTGAGGTTGTTTTCAAATTCCGATAATTATCACCTTTGGACTTTGTTCTTAATCAATGAAAGACATCTGGAAAGTATTTCTTCAAGTCCTGAATTTATTGAAATTTTGGAGGGTTTGGAGAAGCGGTTTTGGGAAAGACACGAAGTGTTAAGTACAAAACTGGAAAGTGAAGGATTGATAAAAAAACGGTTCTAATTTCTTAGCCTTAGAAAGTTTTCAAATTCTCTACAGATATTATTAAATAATTGAGGTGTTCAATTACTTACTTATTTTAATGGTGTCTATTTCAAGTAGGCTATAAGTTTGTTTTTTACTAAACTGTAGAACTAATTGTTTTGGAGTATGCTTTTTTCGCTCCCCTTGGGGTTGGGGCAAACGAAAAAAAGACTGAATATCATTGTATTAGGTGTTTGTCTTCTAGTTTTGAATAAGTACTTATCTAAATACTTCAATTAAATAAATGGAATGTTTCTGATATTAGCCCCAAGTTATTCTAGTTTAAATCCAATGAATTTGTCAATATTTTTCGTTAAGAAATCGCTAAATTGAACCTGTTGTATTTTATTTTGTACCTTCGGGAATCCAAAAAAAACTAATCAATGAAATCACTTCTCAATAAAGTAGTTATCCTTTTGATAGCGCTAATCTTAGGTCTATCTGTACAAGCTCAAAAGAAAAGTAAAGAAGAAAAAAAGAACCCTATCAATTCCCAATTGCTATCAGGGATTAAATTTAGAAACTTGGGTCCTGCATTTATGTCTGGACGCATTGCAGATATTGCTGTAAACCCAAATAATCCAGTAGAATGGTATGTGGCTGTGGGCTCAGGAGGGGTATGGAAGACTTCCAATGCAGGTACAACTTGGAACCCGATTTTTGATAAATATGCAGTCTATTCTACGGGTTGTATTACCATAGACCCTTCTAATGAAAATAGAATTTGGTTAGGAACCGGAGAAAATGTGGGTGGCCGACATGTAAGTATCGGAGATGGAGCTTATCTCAGTGAAGACGCCGGAAAATCCTGGAAAAATATGGGATTGAAAAAATCTGAGCATATTTCTAAAATCATTGTTCATCCATCGAATTCCGATATTATTTGGGTGGCCAGTCAGGGACCATTATGGAGCAAAGGAGGAGAAAGAGGCTTATACAAATCTTTGGATGGTGGGAAGACTTGGAAAGAGAGTTTAATCATAGATGAGTGGACTGGCGTGACTGATTTGCAAATAGACCCTCGGAATCCTGATATACTATATGCTGCTAGTTGGCAAAGGCATAGAAATGTAGCTGCCTACATGGCTGGAGGTCCAGGAACTGCGCTTTATAAATCCACTGATGGAGGAGAAAATTGGAGGAAACTGGAAAATGGGATTCCCGAAAAAGACAAAGGTAAAATAGGTTTGGCCATCTCACCAATCAATCCAGATATACTCTATGCAGCCATTGAGTTTGAAAGAAGAACAGGAGCGGTATATCGTTCAGAGAATAGGGGAGAGACTTGGGTGAAAATGTCGGAAACGGTATCTGGGGCCACAGGCCCACACTATTATCAGGAATTATATGCTGATCCCAATCAATTGGATAGAATTGTATTGGTAGATGTGCGAATGCAAGTTTCTAATGATGGAGGAAAAACATTTACGAGAGTTAAGGAAGAATTCAAACATTCTGACAACCATGCCATTGTGTTTAGAAAAGGAGATCCTAATTATATGTTAGTAGGTTGTGATGGAGGTATTTATGAAACCTTTGATAAGACCCTCAACTGGCGTTATATTGATAATCTTCCTGTCACACAATTCTATAAATTGGCTTTGGATGATACAGAACCCTTTTATAATATTTATGGTGGAACACAAGATAATTCTACTCAGGTGGGGCCTAGTAGAACCGTAAATGCCCATGGAATTACCAATGCAGATTGGCAAATCGTTTTGGGAGGTGATGGACATCAACCGGCCACAGAACCTGGAAATCCCAATATTGCTTATGCCGAATCACAACAAGGTTATTTATTCCGATTAGATAGAAAAACAGGGGAGCGTGTTTTTATACAGCCCCAGCCTGGTAAAGGTGAAATGGCAGAGCGATATAACTGGGATGCACCTATTTTGGTAAGCCCTCATCATGCATCGCACATATATTTTGCTTCTCAGTATTTATATAAATCGGAGGATAGAGGAGATAGCTGGAAAAGAATTTCCGGCGACCTCACCAAAAATGAAAATAGATTTAAACTGCCTATAATGGATCAAACTTGGGGCTGGGATGCCGGCTGGGATTTATGGGCTATGAGTAATTATAATACCATTACATCCATTTCTGAATCACCTTTAAAAGTAGGTTTAATTTGTGTTGGAACTGATGATGGTCGCATTCAGTTGACAAAAGACGGAGGTGAGAACTGGCAATTAATTGAAGTGAATCGTTTACCTAATTGTCCAAGTACAGCGTTTGTAAACGATATTAAATTTGATTTGCATCAAGAGAATACTTTATATGTGGCTTTAGATAATCATAAATATGGCGATTTTAACCCCTACCTATATAAATCCCAAGATTTAGGAAAGTCATGGAATCCTATTATCAATGGTTTGGACTCCGTAGATTTAGTTTGGAGAGTGGTACAAGACCACCTTAAGCCTGAATTGTTATTTGCTGGGACCGAATTTGGTCTGTATTTTAGTATTAATGGGGGACAAGAATGGGTGAAGTTCAAAGGTGGATTGCCTACCATTTCCTTTAGAGATATAGCCATTCAAAAGAGAGAAAACGATTTGGTTGCAGCTTCTTTTGGTCGTGGTTTTTTCGTTTTAGATGATTATAGTTTTATGAGAAACCTCAGCGAAGAAATGCTTGAAAAGCAAGCCTATTTATTCGATTCTAGAGAGGGGCTTTGGTATTTTCAAAGCCGACCGATTGGTGGGTCCAAAAAGGGTTCTCAAGGGGCTTCCTTTTATGTAGCAGATAATCCTGAATTTGGTGTCACCTTTACTTATTTATTAAAAGAGGAGTCTTTAACGAAAAAAGCCAGCAGACAAAAAGAAGAAAAGGAATTGAAAAAGAATAAGCAAGACTTGGTGTTTCCTGAGTGGAACGAGATAGAGGAGGAGTTGAGAGAAATAGAAACTAGGTTTTGGATACAAATTCTAGATGCTGATGGTATGATTCTGAGGAAATTGGCAGCTAAAAATAAAAAGGGTATTCATAGAATAAGCTGGAATTATACTAAGGAATCTATAAAACCCATTGATGTACCTGATAAAAGAACAGAGAACTCAACGGGTCAAATGGTAGCCCCTGGAGAATATTTTGCTGTTTTAGTAAAGGAGAAAGAAGGAGAATATATAAGGATGACTGACACTATCCAGTTTAATGTTACGAAACTATTTGAAGGAAGTTTGGCTTCAGCTTCTTTAGAAGAGATGGCCTCTTTTTGGAAGGAATTGGATGAGGTTTCTGCAGAGCATCAGAGTATTCAAATTAAAATGAAAAAGACTTTAGAAAAATCTAAAAAAATACAAATGGCTTATAAAAAGTCAAATCAAACTTCCAAATCTTTGTCGAAAGATATTTATAATTTGATAAAAGAATTACATGCGCTCGATAATAAGCTTAATAATCCAAAGGTTATCAGAGAATTAGAGATAGACTATAGGCCAACCATTTCAAAAAGAATAGGAACGGCATATGCTTGCGTTAGTAATTCTTCTTATGGTCCAACCACATTGGCCAGAGAGAATTTAGAAATAGCCAAAGAGGAAATGGAAGATCTAATGATAAGCCTAGAACGAAGTCAGCAAAAAATAAATGCCATAGAGTTGAGGTTGAAGGGTTTAGGTGCTCTAGAAATCATTGATTAAGGCATTTTGATAAAAGATAAGCCTCATGATTAGTATTGTGAGGTTTTTTTTAATGATATATCATTGGGTTAGCTATATCATTGCTTTAAGCCGTGTACATATTTAACATGAAGATTGGGTATGATTGAGATTAGATTGGAGCGCCTGAGATAGGCTAAAATAGCAAAAGAATCTTTCTAAATCATATGATTTTCAGGTTTATATTATACAGCATCAATAAACTTATTTATCTTTTCTTTTAAATCACAAGCCAGTATAGGTTTTGCTAGATAATCATTACATCCAGCGGCAATAGCCTTTTCTTTATCTCCTCTTAGGGCATAAGCTGTTTGAGCGATAATATATACGTCTTTATTAAACTCACGAATTTGTTGGGTAGCTTCATAACCATTTAACTCAGGCATTTGGATATCCATTAATACGAGGTCAATATCAGGATTCTGTCTACAAGCAGCCACAGCCTCGATACCATTTTTTGCACTGATTATCTCTTTGCCAAATTTCTTTAGCATTATAGAAATATATTCCTCTGAAATAAGGTCATCCTCAGCAATCAGTATTTTTAATTTACGTGCTTTGGTTTCTAATCGAACCATTTCTTCAGGAACTTCTTTGTCAAGGTTTATGGATTCTTTTTGACAAGGAACATTAAAATAGAAGGTGCTTCCTGTTTCTTTTTCTGAGGAATCTTCCATAGAGTTAGATGTTATCCAAATTTTACCACCAAGCATTTCCACATAGGCTTTAGCTATGGAAAGCCCTAAACCTGCTCCCTGTCTTGCTTTTTTATTTGGAACATCGGCTTGAATAAATCTTTCAAATATGTCTTCTTGTCTATTTTTTGGGATTCCAATTCCATTATCTTTCACATAGAATTCAATACATCTGTTATCAGCAGTATATCCAAATTCTATATGTCCTCTTTCGCTATACTTAATAGCATTTTTGATCAGATTAGTGAGTATAGAAAATACTTTCTCGCCATCAGTTTTTATGATGGCCTCCTCGTTTGAGAAGGCTTTTTTTACGCTAAATGTAAATCCTTTGGCTTCTACCTCTGGCTTAAACATGTTATAAATATCATCTAATTGAGTATTGATATTGATGTCATGTAGAAAGATCTCCATGGCACCTGATTCTATTTTGGATATATTGATGATATCATTGAGAATGTTAAGCATTCGAACGCCACTTTTTTCGATGATTCGAATATAGTTTTGTTGTTCTTCTCCACTTAAATTGGGTTCTTTTAAAAGTCCAGCAAAACCAAGTATTCCATTCATAGGAGTTCGGATTTCATGGCTCATATTGGCTAAAAAGGCAGATTTCAATCTGTCAGATTCCTCTGCTTTTTCTTTTGCCTTTATGAGTTCTAGTTCGGCTTGTTTGCGTTCTTTTTTTTCTTTAGCTTCCTCAAGAGCTCTGATAATAGAATAGGGTAGTTTCTCGGGTTTATCTTTTAATATATAATCGACAGCTCCTTTTTTGATCAGGTCAATAGCGGTTTCTTCACCTATAGAACCAGAAACAATGATAAAGGGAATCTCGGGGCATATTTCGAGTGCTTTTTGAAGTGCAGGGTAGGCGCCATAGCCAGGTAGTCTGAAATCGGAGAGGATGATATCGTATTTCTGAATAGAGAGTGCTTTTTCAAATTCTATTTCATTCTCAACTCTATCCATTTCAAATTCGAATTCGGCAAATTCCAATAATTCTTGAATAATCTCAAAATCCATAATAGAATCCTCTATAGATAATATTTTTAATTTCCCATATGTGTGGCTTGATGCGTCCATTTATCTATTTATTTGATGGGATTTCATTAATAAGAGCCCAAAATATTCCAATATTTTTTACTGAGTCTATAAATTCTTTAAAATCAACGGGCTTTACAACATAGGCATTAACACCTAAAGCGTAGCATTTTTGTAAATCAGGATCCTCACGGGAGGATGATAGCATAACGATGGGGAGGGTTTTTAGTGTATTATCATTACGTATAATTTCTAATACTTCTATTCCATCCATTTTAGGCATTTTAATATCCAAGAGAATTACAGCAGGGATTTCCCTTTCTCTATCAGCAAATTTCCCCTGGTAGCGTAAAAACTCTAAAGCTTCTACACCATCATTTACATGGGTAACTCTATTTGATAGATTATGATCTGCAAGAGCCATAATGGTTAATTCGGCATCTCTAGGATCATCCTCAACTAATAATATTGGTTTTAGTTTATTCATTTTTTTTCCTCCTAGCATTTTGGTATTGTGAAATAAAATGCAGCTCCTTTATTAGGTTCTGCTTTAGCCCAAATTTCTCCATTGTGACGTATTATAATTCTTTGAACATTAGCTAGTCCTATACCTGTTCCCTCATATTCTGATTTTGAATGTAGGCGCTGAAATACTCCGAATAATTTATCAGCATATTTCATGTCAAAACCAACACCATTATCGGATAGGCAAAATACAAAATATTTTTCATTTTCTTGATAATCAATTTCAATTATTGCATTTTCCTTCTCTTTTGTGAATTTTATAGCATTGTTTAAAAGGTTAACCCACACTTGTTTAATCAAAGACTTGTCGCAATAAGTAATAGGAAGTTTTTTCTTTTTCCAAATAATATTTCTGTCTTCGGAATTGGAAATGGCTCTTTGGTAGGCTTGTTCAAAGACTAAATTCATATCTACATCTGATTTTTTCATTTCTTGCCGTCCTGTTCGAGAAAACTGTAGTAAATCATCAATTAATTGTCCCATTTCATGAGCAGAATCAGCTATGATATCCATATATCTCATACCTATTGTGGATATGGATTCTGGGAATTGTCTCCTAAGCATATCTATATATCCATTAATATGCCGCAGAGGAGCTCTTAAATCATGTGAAACCGAATAACTAAAAGCCTCCATTTCTTTGTTTGCAGATTCGAGCTGTTGAGTTCTCTCTTTAACTCGTTTTTCTAGGTTCTCGTTCAGCTTTTTAATTTCTTCTCGTGCAAATCTCTCGTCTTCCAAAACACTAAGCAAAACAATTCCAGATTTTTTAGAGGCCCTCAATAATTCATGAATTTCCTCTTCCGCTTTTTTACGTTCTGTAATATCTTCAATACTTGACCAAATGAATTCTTCACCATCTCTTTCTAAGATGATTCCACTAAGATTAACAGGAACTAAATCTCCGTTACGATTGATGAATTCTTTCTCGTAAGGACCATATTTCCCCGTTTTTACTAAGGTTTCAAATTGTTTATCATCCTCCAAATGGTATTTTTTAGGACTGATATCATGATAGCTGAGCTTTAGAATTTCAGGATTATCCATTCCTAATATCTTTTCAAAAGAAGAATTAACTTCTATAAATGTGCCATCCATTTTGCTTAATACGAGGCCCACAGGTGAGAAGTTCAAGAGAATTTGATTGCGTTCTTCACTTTCAATTAAAGCGGACATGGCAATATCTCGTTCTTCTTGTCTGATGTTTATCTGGTTTAAGAAATTATTAAAACCATCATATAGTAAACCTACCTCGTCGTTATATTTTTTTGAAATGGATTCCGAAAAATCTTGGTTAGATGCCATTTTATTAACATGATTACTTAATGTTAATATAGGCTGAGAGATGTGTTTCTGCATCGAATTGGCTAAAATCAATGATAATAGAATTAGAATGATCAGAAGTATAGAAAGAATGATGAGCATGTTTCTTTTAGCCTGAATGAGGGCATTTGAGTTTGCTTTAATAAAAAGGGTTCCATATTGTTCATTTTGGAAAATGACGTTTTCAGTTATATAAAAATAATCATCTTTAAAAGTGTTTGTATTATTAATCGAAAGCGGTGATTTTTTATTGTGATTTTCATCTTCATAATATTGAGCGAATACTTCACCATCCTTACTATACAATATTGCTACTTCGATAAAATTGATGTTTTTTAATTGTGATAAGAGTTCGGTCGCTTGTTGATTATCGTCAAATGTTAAAGGAGCAATACAATAACTAGCCACTAATTTGGCATTCAGTATAAGCCCAGAATGTATTTCATTTTTCAATCTGTTAGTATTCCATAAACTAATGAATGTAAACCCTATACTAATGGTCAAAAAAGTAATGAATAGAATAATGGCTATCATCTTATTTTTAATCGACAAATTATTTATGTAGTTTGGCTTATTCATCTGTTTCTACAATTTTTGCCGAATTGAGTAGGAGACTACTAACATTCAGATTAGAATTTTTAATGGATTCTTCATTAATTTCATAACGGATATGATTATCCTCAATATACATGTTTATGTGTATTCCCTTTACTCCAAACCCTTCTGACCCACTTATGGTGAGTATTGGGTATTCATTTGTGAAAGAAAGGATTTCAGCGATTCTGTTTTTTTCACTTGAAGAGATATATACCAAGTTAGCCTCTTTGATATCTTGTATTTCATTGGTGTATTTTATTTCTACATCTAATTTTTTGATATTGGTGTTTTCAAATAATTCATCAAGAGATTTTTGAATAGGTGTTTCTCCAATGACCACGATTTTAAATGTATCGCTTTCGCTGTTAAACTCCATGGGCCATTCCACAAAACGAGTAAAACGCTCAATAAAAGCGGCTTTAAATTCGTTTTCTGATACTTGAGCTTGGATGGAGCTCATCAGCATAAGGAGAAATAATAAGATTTGAATTTTTCTGATTTTCATTTTCTATTCTATTAAAACTTAGCTGTTAAACGAAAACCAAAACTACGTGGTTCATTAATGAATCCAACTTGTCTGGGATATTGCCTATTATTTCCATCCTCCCAATATTGAAAAACATATCTTACATGATTGACCGAGAATAAATTCATAACATAAGCAGTAAATGCAAAATCAGTCTTACTAATATCGAAGTGATAAGAAATAGAAAGATTAGAAGTAAAGGATGGTTTTGCATATCCTTTATCAGTTACATCATTATATATATCATTCATTTCGATTTGGGTAGGGGTATCACCATAGTTATTATGGATATCTCTAAACATATTTAACATATCTATTTGTCCGTATTCCGAGGCAAATCGTGCATTAAAATGTGCAGAAAAGGACGAATTGAATTGATAGTTTGTGATAAGTTTAATTTGGTGTTGAGGGAAATTATTAATTCTATTATTTCCAGCATCATTCATGGGAATGTCTAAGCTATCTAATCCTATGTTTGATAAATAGGTATTGAGTTCAAATTCTGGATCCCAATTCAATTGTTTGGTAAAAGAATAGTTAAGTCTTATGCCCAATTTCTTTTTTTTATAGGATAAATCCACAACAAAACCTGCTGTATTATAATTACCAATTAATTCTGATTTTTCATTTTCTGTCCATGCTATTTGATTAAGAGACCGATAAAAAGTCGAAAGATTCATGGTGAAGTTTTGTAAAATAAGGCTAGAATAGATTAGCTCAATCCCTTTTATCTTCTCAGGATTAGGATATTCATCATTTGTATATCTGATGGTATATAACTCCCTGAAATTCGGTAATCTAACCGATTGTTGAGCAATAAGTTTTACATAATTATTTTTATTTATTTCTTGAATTAAAGCTATTCTTGGTGAAAATGCGATTTTAGCCAAATTGTGTTTGTCTACTCTACCAGAGAGCAAAATGGTGGTTTTATCAAAAACTTGGTAGTTAAGCTCAAAAAAACTAGATATTTGGTGGGCATCAATTGGCGATTCAATAAGGGTAACAATACCATTTTCATTATACTGTTGATAAAAGCCAGAATTAGAATCTTTAACTGCAAATTTAACAGGTGGTGCAAAGTCCATGACAAAAGAATCTTTGGATTTCCCCCATTCTGTTCCGTAATACCAATAATTATATTCTACACCCAAAGCTAATTTTAACTTTTTACCAGGTTGATAGTTTAATAGGGATTGGAAGTTCAGTCTATTTTCACTGTATGAACCATTTCTTTGAGTGATATCATGAAATGGTTTTTTGTCTCCTTGATAGAGTTGTATATCTCCTATGCTTTGAGATTGGAAGCCAACATTAGTTTGTAATTCGATTTTATTAGAAAACTGATGTTCATTTCTTAGTGAAGATGTAAATTGTTGACCATAATGTCCTGAAAATGCTGGGCCTTCAATGGACTTTCCTTGTTGGGTTTGTTTGACAAAGCTAAAACTAGTGTATCGAGCTAAAAACCGGAACTCCTTTAAGAAGTTGATGTCTAATTGTACTTTTGCTTCTGGTCTATTGTCAAAATCAGCATAAAAGTTTGGCGCAGGACTTCCTTTTCCTTTGTTTCCCCATGTACTTGACATAAAACCATAACCATAGCCATGGGCACGATCGATATAATAAAATTCAGGGTCTTTTATCCCATCAGATTTCCCAATAGAACCAAATATCGAAGCAGAAAATGATTTGTTTTTATGAGAATATTGGCCATTTAAATAAGAATAGCGATAGGTGAAATCATGAGTTATTCCAATATTAGCTTTATCAGCATTTTTTGCAGAAATAGTCGTAATAGAAATGACCCCGCCAATGGCTCCTGGTCCATATGTAACAGAACCTGGTCCGCTGATGATCTCAATTTTTTCAATATCTGAAAGGTCTTTATTTAGGATTTCGAAAAATGGGCCATTATTATATCTCAGGTTCATTTGTTCCCCATTAACTATCAAGAGAAAAGAATTATTTTGATCACTCATAATACCACGAATACCAATGCGAGGACCAAGCCAATGATTTACAAAGGTTCCACTAGGAACATAAATCTCCAGTAGGTCTAATAGATTTCTAGCAGGAGTGCTTTCAATATCTTGCTGTGTAATTATGGTTAGTGTTGCAGGAGTTTTTGAACGTTCAAGACCAGTTAAAGTACCGGTTTTAATTTGAATGTTCATTAATTCTTGAAAAGAGAGCTCAACAAGATCTTTAGCTTTTAAAGTTTCAGCTGTACTTTGTCCCCAAGAGAATGGTGATAGAAAAAACAGACATTGAATGATAATGCAATATTGTATAAGTTTTTTCATATAATTTCATTTAGTTACCAAATATACTTAAATATTTCATTTGTTTATGCTCGTATGCTATCTTTTTAATTTGGAATGGCTTGTATATGAGTTGTTTATTGCGGTTTGCTTTCAGTGCTTATTCCTCTTTTGAATTAACATCCAAAACACTAGAATATTTAATGGGTTGTCCTAATTTCTGGAGTAATCGGTTAATCTCAATTTTTAACTCGATGGTTTTTTCTTCTCTGTTGATCATGGTATCGTGCCAGCGTTGTAATTCACTTAATTGTTTGTTGATTTTTTCTTCTGCCTCCTTTCTTTTTGTAACATCTTGAACAGTTGAAATCATAATGTTTTGATCGATTAATGGAATATTATAAGCTAATACATAGCGTGTCTCACCTTTATTGGTAGTAATCTTTAGGTTGTTCCACCTCATTCTTTTTGGATCGCCACTCTGCATATCAGAAACGATTTTTGTTTTCATCTTATCATGATATTCTTTCTCAGGAAAAACTTTTTCAAAAAATATGCTCGTATTGGTTAATACCTCTTTGGGCCAGCCATAAATAGTTTCGAATAGTTTGTTTAAATATTTAACATTTCCATCATCAATAGTATTGACTGCAAAACCTATGGGCATATTTTCCATAATGGCTTCAATATAATTGTTTCGATTTTCAAGCTCTTCAAATATTTGTTTTCTTTCTGTAATATCTGCGGTGGCCAATAATGCTCGTACCCTTTCTTTTGAGCTTTGGTCAATTTTTAAAGTAATATGGATATTTTTTACTTCTCCAGTTAAGGCCTTTACCTCAGCTTCTGATTCATAATAATTTTCACCATTAAAAACAGTAACTAATTCTTCTCTAAAAACATTGAAAGAATTTTTCGTAAATGTTTTGTCTAACTTCCCAATCAATTGTTCTTTGTTTTCTGCGCTATGTAATGCTAATGTGGCTTTATTAACATCGATTATTTTAACCATTTTTGTACAAGCAGATAATTCATTAGGAAACTCATCAAAGTACTTATTTAAATCTTTTACTCCTTTATTCTTAAGTGTATTAAAGAATTGAGTAAGTTCAGTGAAGTCCTCTTCCCATAAAGGTATAGGCGAATCATTAAATAATGTCTTGTATCGTATTTCACTATTTTGCAATGAAGCCAAGTTTTCCTTTTCTTTAGTAATATCAGTTACAAATGCAAAATAGTATTCAACTTCACCTTTATTATCAAAGCGAGGATGCACTAAAAGTTCTATAGGTACTCTAGAACCATCTTTTTTAAAATACTCCTTTTCATAGCTAACAGGCTTTTTTGTTCGATGAAGTTCTTGTAGTTTGATAGTTTCTGGTTCTTCCCACTCAGGAGGAGTTAATACCTTATTCCAATTCAGGTTTTGTAATTCCTCCTCCGTATAGCCAGTAATGGTTTGATAAGCTTTATTACACATGCCAAGCTTGCCATTAGGATAACCAATGGCTATACCAATAGAAGACTCTTTAACGATATCTGCCATGAGTTTTTCTCTGTCTCTACTTTGTTTTAGAGCCATTTCGGCATTCTTGCGTGAAGTAATATCTTGAACAATTCCTATTATTGATTTAACTTCATTTTTATCGTTTTTTTCAGGTTCACCTACAACATTTATCCATTTGATTCTGCCATCAGGAAATAGTAAACGATGTTCAATTTCCCAAGGAATTCCATTTTCTATACCATTATTGATATGGAGAAGATCCATTTCACTGTCATCTGGATGTACCACCTGCAGGAAGGTGTCTACAGTTAGGTTTCCTTTCTCTAATTCGAAAATTTTCAATAGTTCATCTGAGCCTGTCACCTCATTCGTTTCAATATGAATGTTCCAAAAGCCCATTTTAGCAATGACTTGACCTCTTTTAAGGCTTCTCTCACTTTCTTCAGCCCTTTCTTTGGCTTTTGTTAATTCTATTTCATGAAGTTTTTTCTCGTTGATATCAGTAAAGAGAACACCAAATTGGTTGGGTGCTGTTTGAAAGGCATTCACACGATAAAAAATATTTAATGGGCCAAACATAGCTTCAAAAGAGATGGGTTCTCCGGTAATCCCAACCTTTCCATATCGTTTAATCCAATAATCTTCCGAAGTAGGGAATAATTCGAGGAGGGTATGTCCTAGGGTTTGGTCATTTATTAAACCTGTTTGCTTTTCAAATGCAGGATTAGCCTCCATAAACCTTAAGTCAATAGGGTTTCCAGCTTCATCAATTATCACATCTTGAATGGAAAAACCTTCGCTCATACTCCCAAATATATCACGCAATTTTTTCTCAGTCTTTTTTAGATTCTCTATTTCTTCTTCAGCCTTTTTGAGTAAAATATGAGTTTCATCTACTGGCTTTTTAGCTGTTTTTAATTTTAGTAGTAAATTAACTTGTGCTATCAAATTGACTTCATCTATAGGACTGGATAAAAACGCGTCAGCACCCTCCTCTAAAGCTTTTATTCGTAGGTTTTTATCTTCTTCAGAAGAATAGATAAATACTATTGGAATGTGAGAAACAGAGGAGTCTATCTTTAATTCTTTGCAGAGATCAATGCCATTTTTCTTCGAAGCATTAAAGCTTAAAAATATGATGTCGGGTTGGTGGTCTTTGGCAAACAGGAGCAGGGATTCAGTACTTGGAACATTTATAAAATCCGAATCTGTCCATGTTTTCTTTAAAATGGATTGCAGTTTCGTTAATTGGTCATATAGTCCTTCAATGCTTAAAAAACGTATCATAATCACAGAATAATAGGGTTAAGACAAAATCTTTAAAAAAAATGGTAAGCAATAAATTACTGGCAATGATTGGTTATCTATGTTTGTGGTGATATAAATGTGCTTTAGTCAAGAGAACTAAAATAATAACAAAGTTCACCATTCAAATATAGTGAAATTTTACTTGATTTAAAGTTCTTCTCATGAGTTGATGGATTTCTAGATATTTCAGGTTAATTAGGTGTTTTGAGTGCTATCTTTATAATAAACCTTAAATAAAACATAAGCAAGTTCTTCAAAAATAGTGATGTAAGCAATATTCTTTACAAATTAAAGCAAAGAAAATAGTGCATATGATGAGGATTGGTTTTTGAAAATGACATAGCAAAATAGGGGAGAAATCTGTGATTATGGTTATGGTGCTTTTTTTACAAAAAAATTGCAGCAGTCTTTCATAATTCTGTTCATAATACTTTTGCATTTGATTTCAGGAGGAAGTGTTATCAAAATTTAATGAAGGTTTAATTTCTGATTAATCATTGTTCTATTTTATGTATCGATTAAAGGTGTTTTTATGAGGGATTTTACCATGTTAATTTGCTAGATATAATCGGAATTGTAATAGCAAATTAAAGAGGATTATAAATATGATAAGAAATCTTACATTTCTTTACCTGTAAAAACACTTTACAGCTTCTCTTTTTTAAAAGAAAATCAGCTTATTACAGTCTGTTTTTCATTCTTAATTTTCCCTTAACAAATCGCTTAATAAATTATCTCAATGCTATTAATAATATGACTACTTTTGCAGCCATTTTAAAAAGACCTAAATGCTGGATATTAGAAACATTGCTATTATAGCCCACGTTGACCACGGTAAAACTACCTTGGTTGACAAAATTTTACATCAGGTGAAATTGTTCCGTGACAATCAAGAAGTGAAAGAATTAATTCTTGATAATAACGACTTGGAACGTGAAAGAGGAATTACCATTCTATCTAAGAATGTGTCGGTTAGATATAAAGATACCAAAGTAAACATTATCGATACTCCCGGTCACAGTGACTTTGGAGGAGAGGTAGAACGAGTGTTAAATATGGCCAATGGAGTACTATTGGTAGTAGATGCTTTTGAAGGCCCAATGCCTCAAACTCGTTTCGTTTTACAAAAAGCTATTGAGTTGGGATTGAAGCCTATCTTGGTGGTGAATAAGGTAGATAAGCCAAATTGTGATCCTGAGGAGGCTGTTGAGAAAGTTTTCGACTTAATGTTCAGCTTAAATGCTACTGAAGATCAATTGGATTTTCCCGTTGTTTATGGTTCGTCAAAAGAAGGTTGGATGAGTGAAGATTGGCAAAAGCCAACTGAAGATGTTAAATATTTAATGGATGTGGTTTTAGAGCATATTCCAGTTTCCCAGCATGTAGAAGGTAGTACTCAAATGAGAATTACTTCCTTAGATTATTCTAGCTTTGTAGGTAGAATTGCTATTGGAAAATTAACTCGTGGGACTTTACAGTGGGGGCAGAATATTTCTTTAGTCAAGCGTGATGGAACCATTACTAGATCTAAAATTAAAGAATTATATGTTTTTGAAGGCTTAGGTAAAGAAAAGAAAAAAGATATTGTTCACAGTGGTGAAATAGTAGCTTTACTAGGAGTTGAAAATTTCGATATTGGTGACACTGTTGCTGCTTTTGAAGACCCTGAAGGATTGCCAGCTGTGAAGATTGACGAGCCTACTATGAGTATGCTTTTTACCATTAATAATTCACCATTCTTTGGGAAGGAAGGTAAATATGTGACTTCTCGACATATTAGAGAAAGATTATTTAAAGAGATTGAAAAAAACTTAGCTTTAAAAGTTAAGGAAACTGATTCTCCTGATTCATATAATGTATTTGGTAGAGGGATTCTTCACTTGTCAATTCTGATAGAAACCATGCGCCGTGAAGGCTATGAGTTTCAATTAGGTCAGCCTCAGGTTTTATATAAAGAAATTGATGGGGTAAAGCATGAGCCTATTGAGTTATTGACTGTTCATGTTCCTGAGCAATTTAGTGGAAGAGTGATTGAAATGGCTTCTCAGCGTAAAGGTGAAATGAAGATTATGGATACCAAAGGAGACCGTATTCATTTAGAATTTGAAATTCCATCAAGGGGTATTATCGGTTTGAGAAATAACATGCTCACAGCAACAGAAGGAGAGGCTGTAATGGCACATCGTTTCCTAGAATATCAACCTATGAAGGGGGAGTTGAATACGAGAAGAAATGGTGCTTTAATAGCCATGGAAACTGGAATGTCTATTCCGTTTTCTATAGATAAATTACAAGATAGAGGAGCTTTTCATATTGGACCTAACGAAGATATTTACGAAGGACAAGTTATAGGTGAGCATATCAGACAAGATGATTTGGTGATTAATGTTACTAAAACTAAGAAGATGAGTAATATGCGTTCTTCTGGTGCTGATGATAAAGTGGTTATTGTTCCTCCAATTCGATTTTCTCTGGAGGAAGCAATGGAGTATCTTAGAAAAGATGAATATTTAGAAGTAACCCCAGAATCTCTTCGTATTCGTAAGATTCTATTAAGTGAACATGATAGAAAAAGAGTAAGAAATAACAGAATCTAATTTTAGAATTTTGTTCCTTATAAATGGCTTCTCCTGGTATTAGGAGGAGCTTTTTTTGTAAAAAGAACACTAATGGATACTCAATTGTTTAGTTGTCATTAATTCGC
This sequence comes from Lentimicrobium sp. L6, assembly GCF_013166655.1. Taxonomy (NCBI): domain Bacteria; kingdom Pseudomonadati; phylum Bacteroidota; class Bacteroidia; order Bacteroidales; family Lentimicrobiaceae; genus Lentimicrobium; species Lentimicrobium sp. L6. The sequence goes on along the minus strand of NZ_JABKCA010000020.1, from coordinate 15,006 downwards.
CATTAAGTCTGTATTTAAAATCCTTAATATTTTCCTTACAATTACTTTTTCTATTATAATTAATGTCATACAAAGTATCATACTTCAATGTGCTTTCAATAAGAAGGAGGTAATTTGGTGAGTTTTCTTTAAAGTCAATAAATATGGTGTAAGAATTTTGTTCATTTAATACTCCTAGAGTTAAAGTGTCAATGAGTTCATCAAAATTATTTCTTTCTGTAATATAAGCGTTTAAAATAGAAGGAGAATCGAGATTTGGGTAGGATATAGAAATTGAAGAGCCAAACAATATTTCAAAAACATACAATTATGATCAAAATAATGCTTTAGGCTTGCTTAGCAATGCTAGTATTATAATTGGCAATAATAATGATCCAGACTATCTTGCCAATAATATAGATTATTATGATCCCCTATTTAGATTATCATCAAAAATAGAAAATGTAAATGGTGTAGACTATTCATACAACTATGATTACGACACTTACACCATCTCGCTCGGAAATGTTTTTCGAGTACATATAACACTCAAAACTATTTTATTACCTTTGTTAAATATCAGATAAATATAAAGTAGATGTACCTGATAAAGTGCTTAAAGTTAATAGTTTGGTGTGAATTCAGTCATGGGTTATTTTATGAAAAGCTAAGTATATACACCTCTAGCCTGAGGAGACCAGTGCAAGATATGATAGTTGAAAAAACACAGGATTATTTGTTTAGCTCAGCTAGAAACGATGCTGAATGGCCTTTTTTATTGGATGTTATTTTAGAAACACTTGAATTGAGAATATATGTTAGATAATCATTGTTGTAGACGTTCGGATTAGCATTGCTAGTTCCTTGTAGTCGTTTGCAATCGAGAACCTAGTGTGAGCTCAATGATTTAAACCCGAGTTATTGTGGTATTACACTATAGAAAAGAATTTACCTTAAGTTTGTTTCAGCAATTTCTCTTTTTTGGAGGAGGCAATTCGAATGATAGAGTCTGCTTTAGAATGAAGTCCTTTCTTAAAGTAAATACTTGCTAATAAGTAATAAGGTTCGCTATAGTCTTGGGCATTATTTATGGCTTTCTTTAAGCTTTTCTCGCTGGATAAGGTGTCGCCAAAATAAAGTTCAGCCTGAGCTTTATAATAAAATACCTTATCATGGTTTGGATTGATTTTACCAACAGAATCAAAAATGAGATAGGCATTCAGTCGGTCATCCATATTCCAAAGGATTAGAGATTTCCCAAAAAGGGCAATATTATTTCTAGTATTTAGTTTTAAAGATTGATTGAAATATATAAGTGCAGTAGACCAATCATCTAGATAGTATTGGCAGTAACCCAAATAAGCTATGGCCACATCATTTCTTGGATTTATTCTGGCAGATTTCTGAAGAGGGATGAGTGCTTTTTGATATTGGGCTTGAAAAAACAATTCTTTTCCATTCTCTAGAAGAATAAGATCTGCTCGCATTCCTGTTTGACAAGAAGCCAAGGTGAAAAATAGTGATATGAGTAAAATGGTTTTTTTCATTTGAATAAAAAGAGGAGTAAAATTAGTAAAAAATCAGTTCTAATGACTAAAGCGTATTTATATTCAAAAAAAAAGCTTGGTTTGTATTGTGTTGATAATCAATGGTGTGATAATTATTGATTTGTTTTGAAATTTCTTTTTTATACATTTGTTTTATAATATGTGATCTGTGAAAACTAAATTAGCGTATATCTATTCATTCCTTGTGGCATTTATTTCGGTAAATGGTTACTCACAGTGTGATATGCAAGTTAATTTTGAAGATTATACCACAAATGGAATGTCTTCTTTTATTGAATGGAATACCATAGATGACAATACCGTAGTATGTAGTTCATCTGATTGGCAACCTTCTTTTTTAGTGAATAATGATACCTTGTTAAATGTTAAGATCACAGGAGAGGTTTATGTGAATCCAATCATTAATGATGATGATTTTATCGGCTTTGTTTTTGGTTATAAATCTCCAAACATTAACACTCAAAGCAACGATAATCATTTTTATTTGTTTGATTGGAAAAAAGAAGGTCAATATTGTCCTGTGGCATTTGGTAGTTTTTATGCCAACGAAGGCTTTAGCTTGGTTGAAGCAAAAGGGTTAATAGAGGAGGATCCTGTTTCTACATATCGCCATTTTTGGGGGCATTTGAATAATGAAAATTTCAACTTATTAGATTATCGTTACAGTAGTAATATGGGTTGGGAATACAGCACTATTTATCAATTCGAACTTATTTATACCTATAAAAAAGTAAAGATTAGTATAGATGGTGAGTTAATATTTGAAATGGATGGCTGTTTTGACCCCGGTCTCTTTGGTTTATATAGTTTTAATCAAAATGCTGTTGTTTATCAGAACATATCTATTGAGCAATATTATCAAATTCATATTGATAATGAACAAGATATTTATTGTGAAGGGGAGAGTGTTGGATTTCATTTTATAGATCCAGATTGTGCTGATTTACCGCCTAATACTGTTTCTTTCCAATGGAATTTTGGTGATGATACTGAATTTTCGCAAGATTTAAATCCACAACATACTTTTGCTGAACCTGGAGATTATAATGTAGAATTATATTTAGAGAATCTATTTGGATGTATTGATACTATCCGTCAAGGTATTCACATCGAAGCAAACCCTAGTTTTGTTCAAGTGCCACATGATGTGGAGTGTTTTGTTGGTGATGATATTTATTTTGTGGTAGAGGCGAGTAATGCCTTAAACTACCAATGGTATTATAAAGATCGTGAAATGGACTCTTTTGTGATCTTACAAAACGATGGTTATTTTTCTGGTGTTCGTTCCGATACTTTAAGAATTAGTGATGTGAGGTTGCCATTTGATAAAATGGAGTTTTTGTGTTCTATAAATGGAGATTGTTTAACCAATATCTCATCAGAAGCCGCTGAAATCATTATCACAGATATTCCAATAAGGGCTAATCTTGATGTGGATTCCAAAAGTGTTTGTGCTCAGGATTCTAGCTACTTAATTTTGTCACTAAAAGAATTTTATAATATAGAAAAAGCACGTATTCTCTTCGAATATGATCATGAAAACTTGCAATTATTAGATTTTACATCTTATAATAATCATATTAATTATAGTTATCAGGAAGAGGATGGAAGATTAGAAATCCATCTAGAGAGAATAGGAGCCTTACCTTTTGGGGAGGCCATTATTGCGGCATTTGAATTTCAGTCCATTGGAAGTGTTAATACCATAGCTGAATTTAATTGGGTGAAAGATAGTACTTGGTTTATTGACATAACAGGTGATACCATTCTAGATATATTATCGAATACAGCCATCTCTATTAATCAGCCTATTACTTGGGATATGAATGATTCTATTTCACTTTGCTATGGTGAAAGTATTAATATTGAAAGCGATGACTTTAATCAAATTATTTGGAGTACGGGGGCTACAGGTAATGAAACGCTTGTCGTTGATGATGGGGAATATTGGGTTAAATTTGAAGATTATAATTCTTGTATCTCGGCAGACACTTTCTATTTTAATTCCAAACCATTGCCCCAGGAGCCATTGGCAATTCATATTTTGAACGACTTTTACTGTGCCAATGAGGACTCCATTAGATTCTCTATAGATGGTGGTTTAGGTGCAGAATTGGAGGTGCATTATAATGATATTTATAAATATTTTGCGGAGCCTTCTGATGAATATCGATTTCCTAATCAATCAGAATCTTTTGAAATATCAGCAGCATATATCAATGACTGCGGAACCTCATCAATAATAAGTCAGAATGTAGAAGTGCATCCAGTAGTCATTCCCAAAGTAAAAATTGACTTTAGTAATAATGAATTGTTTTCAGGTGAAACCATTAACTTTTCTGCTATTCCTGAAAATGAAGGAGAAGAACCTCAATATTATTGGCTAATGGATCAAATCATTGTTCAGTTTGGAGAAAGTTCAGTATTTCAAACTTCAGATATTTTAAGTAACCACAGATTGGATGTTATTATGTATTCTAATGCAGAATGTCTAGATGTCCAAGATTCTGCTTATGCTTCTGTTTTTGTGAATGCAATTGATCAGTTTCAGTACTATATTCCAAGTCTAGTTATAGCCAATGGTGATGGTAAGAATGATGAGTTTAAAGTAGATTTTATCAATACTGATTTTGAAGAGTTTGAAATACAAATCTATGACTTATTAGGAAAACTAGTGTTTGAAACCAATGATCCAGAGCAAGGGTGGGAAGGTGAGAATACCAGCTTTAACGGGCAGGCTGAAATGTTTGCTTATAGAATAAAATTCAAACATATTGGACAGCATGAAAAGTTAATCACTGGGAAATTCATTCTAAGAAAATAGTTGTTTTTACTGGTAATAGTGTAAATTTGTATTTTAAGAAATAATTTACATCATTCATATTCGGAATGTCACTTTCGAATTAAACCATTATATATGAAAAAGCATATTCTATCTATTTTATTAAAATCACTATTTATTTTTCTCTTAATTATTCCAACTTCATTAGCGGCACAAGAATCTAGGTTTACCAAAAATCTTTTGGATGATAATGGTCTAAAACAAGGCCTTTGGTCAGAAACAAATGGAAGCAAAAAGGAGCAAGGAAAGTATGTTGATAGCGTGAAAGAAGGTCAATGGGTGAGGTTTAATGAAAAAGGGTCTATCAAAAAAATAGAAAACTATGCTAATGGCAAACTAGATGGATTTGTCATTATCATTGATAATAGAGGATATATTCAAAAATCAACTTCTTATATCGATGGGATTAAAGATGGAAAAGAATTGGAGTTTACTTATGGAGGAAGAATTACTGGACAAAAAACTTGGACTGAAGGCTTGTTAAATGGTAAGGTTGAGATTTTCTATGATAATGGAAAGATTCAAGAAAAAGGGATGTATTTTAAAGGTAAACGTAATGGGAAAACCAAATGGTATGATTACGATGGGAAAATGATAGCGGAGTATCAGTATAAAGAAGGTAGTATGGAAGGTGACCAAAGGTCATTCTACCCAAGTGGTGAACTAAAGAGCATCGAATCTTATGAGAACAACCTTCCAGAGGGAGAAAAAATAGAGTATTATAGCAACGGTCAAATAAAATTAAAGGGTGGAAATAAAAATGGTTTAAAAGAGGGGGAGTGGATTGAATACGATGAAAAAGGTAGTCAAACCAATGTTCTCATGTATAAAAAAGGGGAATTAAAAAAATAATTTTATTTTCATAGAATATTTACACTTAGATTCTGAGTTTTTACTAATTTTAGCAGATAAATATGTCTTGGTTAATTATACTCATCTTATTATTGGGAGGTTTAATATTACTCCTTCTTGAACTACTCGTAGTTCCTGGTACAACTGTAGTTGGAGTTATTGGCTTCATATTAATGGCAGTTGGAATATGGCAATCTTATATCGAATATGGTTGGGTTTGGGGTTCTATGATTTTGTTATTCACCCTTTTGGTATCTTTGGGAAGCCTTTATTATAGTTTACGGTCTAATACCTGGAATAAGGCCATGTTGAAAACAAGTATTAAGTCAAAAGTGAATACAGAGGCCAATGCACTGGCTATTGGTTCTGTGGGGGTAACTACCTCAATTATCAATCCAATGGGAAAAGCCTTATTTGATAATAAGTTTTATGAGGTTTCTAGCCATGGTGAGTTTATTGAAGCCGAGAAAGATGTGAAGGTAGTGGCCATTGAAGGAAATAAAATCTTCATCAGCCTGAATACATAAAAAAGAATTTTTTAATCAACTAAAAGAAAAAAAATGGACGCAAGTGTTGGTGTATTAATAGCAATGATTATTGGAGGAGTGATTCTGTTATGGATTTTACTCTATTTTATACCTGTAGCTCTTTGGTTTTCTGCATTAGTTTCTGGTGTTAGAATATCATTGTTACAATTGGTTTTAATGAGATGGAGAAAGGTTCCACCTCAAATAATTGTAACAGCAATGATTGCTTCTAAAAAAGCAGGAATTGATTTAAAACGAGACGATTTGGAAGCCCATTTTCTTGCAGGGGGACAAGTGAAGCGAGTAGTGGATTCCCTCATTTCTGCTGATAAAGCCAATATGGGACTAGATTTCAATACGGCAACTGCTATTGATTTGGCTGGTCGTGATGTGTTTGAGGCAGTTCAAATGTCAGTAAATCCAAAAGTAATTGATACTCCACCTGTTACTGCCGTTGCAAAGGATGGTATTCAGTTAATAGCTAAAGCTCGAGTAACTGTTCGTGCCAACATTCGTCAATTAGTGGGTGGAGCAGGTGAAGAAACTGTTTTGGCAAGAGTTGGAGAAGGTGTTGTCTCTTCTATTGGTTCTTCTGATTCGCATAAATCTGTATTGGAAAACCCTGATTCTATTTCAAAAGTTGTATTATCTAAAGGATTAGATGCCGGTACGGCCTTTGAGATTCTTTCTATTGATATTGCAGATATCGATATTGGGAAGAATATTGGAGCAGTTCTTCAAATGGACCAAGCCAATGCCGATAAAAATATTGCCCAAGCCAATGCTGAAAAACGTAGAGCTATGGCCGTTGCTCAAGAACAAGAAATGAAAGCCCTTGCACAAGAAGCTAGAGCCAAAGTAATTGAAGCAGAAGCAGAGATTCCTAAGGCATTAGCAGAAGCGTTTAGATCTGGTAATCTTGGGGTGATGGATTATTATAAATTTGAAAATATTAAAGCCGATACAGCAATGAGAGAGAGTATTTCAAACCCTACGAATAAACCTAAGGGTGGCGCAAAAAAATAAGGTAGATAAATAATGATTAAGAAGCGTTTATGTCTCACCTGAAGCATAAACGCTTTTTTTATAAAAACAGACCATGTCAGCACCAGAGTATATAAAGAATAAACAAGGACAACTTCAAGAAAACAAGTATTATGATTTCAAAATATTGAAGACAACAATAGCACCCGATGAGATGTTATATTTTATTATTGAAGACCCCTTTGGTCAGAAACATATGATGGAAGCTGAGTGTTATGAATCTTTTGGATTTAATATAGGAGATGTCATTCCAGTGAGGATAGATAGAATTAATTGTAAAGGTCAAGTGTTTTTTGAACCCAAACATCCATTATATAGTGAAGGAGAAATATATACCTGCAACTATATTGGTCAAGAATGGAAGAAGAATAAATTTAATGAGGAAGAACTGTTTTTAGCCATTGAAGGACCTGATGGTATAAAGACATTATTGCAAACCATTTCGCATCATCAAGAAAAAAAAGGATATCAGGTGAAAACCATTAGGTGCAAAATAAGAAAGATAAGCAAAGGAAAACTGAGGATGTCACAGTATTTAGATTAGCATTTTTTATATCTTCAGTTTCTGTTGTTTGAATGTTGTAGCGTTTAAAGGAGAATGAGGGAATGAGAGAATGAGAGAATAAGTTGAGTATTGATGCTTTTGCATTTTACTACTAAAAATGAATACCAATGAAAAGATTAGAACCTTTTATCAATTATATAGATAAAGTAGCAGATGAAAAAGGGGCCACTTTATACAAGAAAGTACTGAAAGAATTTGATCAAAAAAAAGTCGCTTCAGATATTTATCAAGGAATTCCAAACATGGAACTCATGCTTGGAATGAAATCAATTTTACAAACAAATTTAAAAACACAGAGTAATGTATTTACTGCAGCCACTCTTGCATTTATCTATCCTTATAAAGAACCACCAAAGGAAGTTAAAGATAATTATGGAGAAGAAATCCATCGGATTTTAGAAGGAGTTCAAAAGGTAAGAGCCGTAAAGCATGATAAAGCACTAGGACAAGCCGATATGCAAAGACAATTGGTGCTCAGTCTTGCTCGAGATACTCGTTCTCTTTTGATTTTGCTATCGGCTAGTCATTACCTCCTCCGGAATTATGAAAAAATCCAATCCTTTGAGCAAAAGGTTCAGGTGCTCAATGGAGCCATTACTGTTTTTATTCCCATTGCACATCGGCTGGGTTTCTATGTGATTAAATCGGAAATGGAAGATTTGGTTTTGAGTATACAAGAACCTGAAATATACGATAGCATTAAAACCAAACTTGCAGAAAGTGAAAAAGAGAGGAATAAAATCATCAATAAATTTATTGCTCCATTAATTATGGAAATGAATGCACAAGGTTTGCAGTACAAGATTAAAAGCAGGCTTAAGTCCATCAACTCTATCTATACTAAGATGCAGAAGCAAAATATCCCTTTTGAAAAGGTTTATGATTTGTGGGCTATTCGATTAATACTGGATAGTGATAAGGAGAAGGAAAAAGAAACTTGTTGGCATGCTTATTCGATTGTGACCAATCTTTATGAATCTAGTTTGAGTAGAATGCGGGATTGGATTACTATGCCAAAAGGATCTGGCTATGAGAGTTTGCATACCACGGTAAAAGATGAGGATGGCAGATGGACAGAAGTACAGATTCGCACTGCTAGGATGGATGAGGAAGCGGAAAACGGTATGGCGGCCCATTGGCGCTATAAAGGAGGCAAGGGAAGTCAAGGCATTGATTTCTGGTTGAGTGAAATTAGAAAAGCTATTGGTGATGAATCTAAGATTAAAGATTCAGGTCAAATTCAGCCTGATAAATTTACTAACGAGGTTTTTGTTTTTACACCTGGTGGTGATTTAAAAAAACTAAAATATGGAGCTACGGTATTGGATTTTGCCTATTCCATACATAGTGAAGTGGGAAATAAGTGTATCAATGCCCAAGTCAATGGAAAAGTAGTCCCCATAAAGCATGTGCTTCGTAATGGTGACCAGGTGAGTATTATTACTTCAAAAAATCAAAAGCCTAGTGTAGATTGGATCAATTTTGTAGCCTCCTCAAGAACGAAAACAAAAATTCGTAAAGCATTAGATGTACAGAGAACCATTGATATCAAACGAGGGAAAGAAATATTAGAAAGAAAGTTTAAAAATTGGAAACTAGATTTTAATCAGAATGTAATCGATGAATTGGTACATAAACTAAAACTAAGAGAGCATTATGAGTTGTTTCAAAATATCGCTTTGGAGAAAATAGATCCTCTTGATTTGAAAAAACTCATCCAAGAGGAAGAAAATGAGGAGGATAAACATATTACTACTTCCTTCGATTCAATAAATGACAGCTTGCATGAAGTAGAAGAGGATGAGTTAGAATCTTCTCATCAAGATGTTTTGGTCATTGATAAGATTGATGGCATAAATTTTCAATTGGCTAAATGTTGTAGCCCCATACAAGGAGATAAAATTTTCGGCTTTGTTACTGTTACCAAAGGAATATCAGTACATCGTAATACCTGTCCCAATGCTGCAGAAATGAGGAAACGGTATCCTTATCGAATCATTGAAGCTAAATGGCGTGCTAATAATAAGAAAGTCAATTTTAAAACCAGCATTAGTATTTTAGGTACCGATACAATGGGACAAGCCAATCGCATTACACAAGTGATATCTAATGAAATGAAAGTGAATATTATTTCCATGAATTTTATCTCAAAAGGAGGTTTATTCGAAGGAAAAGTAGGATTGTTGGTTCAAGATAGTCAGCATTTAGAGGCGCTTTTAGAGAAACTCAAATCGATAAATGGTATCAATCAGGTATTTAGATTGGATTCATAAAAGCGTATGGAAATTAGGAATTATTTCCTAATTTTGCAGCTCATGGGATATTAACTCAGTTGGTTTAGAGTGTTACCTTGACAGGGTAGAAGTCACTGGTTCGAATCCAGTATATCCCACAGATTTAGCCTTGCTTTTGCAGGGCTTTTTTTGTTCTGAGTAGCTTAGTTTCCTAAAGTGAGTTGGTTGTGATTTATGAATCCCAAAATCTTATCATTCCACAAATTTCCCTAAATTTGCTCACATGTCCATAACCAAAGAAATAAAGAAACTTTTAAAACAGGAATTCGCAGAGTTTGAGATAGTATTTAAGGAAGCTATGAATACCGATGTGGCTCTTCTCGATGTGATACTCAAATATCTCTATAAGCAGAAAGGTAAGCAAATGCGTCCTATGTTTGTCATGTTGACTGCTCATATTTCTGGTGAAATAAATCCCGCAACCTATAGAGCTGCTTCTTTGATAGAATTGCTTCATACTGCAACTTTAGTACATGATGATGTGGTGGACGATGCCAACGAAAGGAGAGGGTTCTTTTCATTAAATGCACTCTGGAAGAATAAGATAGCGGTGCTATCTGGTGATTTTTTGTTGTCAAAAGGCTTAATGTTATCCTTGAACCATGATGACTATCATCTATTAAAGATAGTCTCAAAGGCCACTCAGGAGATGAGTGAGGGAGAATTATTGCAAATAGAGAAAGCGCGCCGATTAGATATTACGGAGGAGGTTTATTTTGAAATCATTCGCAAGAAAACGGCCAGTTTAATCGCCAGTTGTTGTGAAGTGGGTGCAGCTTCGGTAAATGCCTCAGCAGAAGTGGTGGAGAAAATGCGTTTGTTTGGAGAAAAAGTAGGACTAGCTTTTCAGATTAAAGATGATATTTTCGATTTTAAAACAGCAGGAGATATCGGAAAACCAAAAGGAATAGATGTTAAAGAGCAAAAGATGACTTTGCCATTAATATATATGCTTCAGAATATGGATTCCTCTGAAAAGCGAAAAGTCATCAGAACCATAAAGAAACACCATCAGAATCCAGAAAAAGTTCAGGGAATCATAGCACAAGTAAACCAGAGTGGAGGAATTGATTATGCAAAATTTAAAATGAATGAATTGGTAGATGAGGCTTTAGCACTCTTAAATGGACAAGAACCTAGTCCTTATCTTGATGCTTTGAGAGGTTTGGTGGAGTATTCTATTTCTCGGGAGAAGTAGGTTCTTTTAGTGGGAGGTAAATTCTTCGGTTAAATGTTTTGTTGACACTCTAAATGGTAATAGGTCACGCCCAGCCAAAGAGACGCAAAGAATTATGAAGCATTAATCTTTTACCATTTTTAGCATTCTTTACAACCCAATTTACTATTTTTAGCCATTTATCACTCGGTCTCCAGCTCGGCAGCTCTTCATTTCCTTCCTTCAACAGGACTTTTAAATTGGGAGTAGGAGTACTAAATAATTACTTTCTTTTAATTTACACATAAAAGAAAACAGCTACAAAATGCGCAATACTGCCTAGTAATACGAAAACGTGGAAAATGGCGTGATTATAAGGTAGTTTGTGTAGCAAATAAAAGATAGCTCCAATACTATAGCTTACTCCTCCAGCTATTAACCAGAAGAGTCCAGGACCGCTGAAGCTTTCTATCAATGGCTTAATGGCAATAATGATCATCCAGCCCATCAATACATAGATGGCAGTAGAAATTTTGTCGAAGCGACCAGTAAAAAACAATTTGAGGATGGCTCCGGTGATGGCTAATCCCCAAATGACTCCGAATAGTGACCAACCCCAAGGGCCTCTTAGTGTAACGAGTAAAAATGGAGTATAGGTTCCTGCTATCAAAAGAAAAATACTACTGTGATCAAAAACATTGAGTTTCAATCGTGTCTTTTTCTTTTTGGTCGCATGAAATAGGGTAGAAGCAGCGTATAAAGTAACCAATGTTGCTCCATAAATACTAAAACTTACGATATGCCATGCTGTTCCATATATGCTTGCAAACACCACCAATAATACCAATGCAGGAATACTGAGTGCCAAACCTAAGCCATGAGTTAGGATGTTCCAAAACTCTTCTTGTTTGCTATAATCTCTTGCTTTTATTTTCATATTCACTTTTTTTTGCCACTAAGGCACGAAGAATTTATTCATAAATTTACAATTCTTCAACTCTGAAACATTTCTTTTTAAGTCACTAAGTCTATCGATCCCCCAATCTCCCCACCTACATCAACTTTTTTAGCAACCATAACTTCAATCCATTATAGGGTGCATATTTTACAAATGGCTCAAACCAATTTGTTTTTTGAATGATACTTTTTTGATGACTAAAGGCTTTAAAACCATTTTCGCCATGATAATTTCCCATTCCTGAGTATCCCACTCCTCCAAAGGGTAGTCCGGGATTGGTTAGATGCATGATGCATTCGTTTAATCCACCTCCACCAAAGGAAAGCTCACTGAAAACTCGTTTACTCGTACTTCTCTTGTGGGTGAATAAATAGAGTGCCAGTGGCTTTTCACGAGATTTAACCTGCTTAATGGCCTCCTCTAAATTTTCATATTCTATTATGGGTAATATAGGTCCAAATATTTCTTCTTGCATCACCTTGTCATTCCATTCGATATGATCCATGATGGTAGGGGAGATATATAAATCTTTCTCATCGGTTTCTCCACCGAAGATGATTTTCTTTTCGTCTAATAATGCAAGTAAGCGATCGTAATGTCGATTATTTATAATTCTTACAAAGGCCTCACTTTTTTGAGGATGTTCACCATGAATTTTTTTGATTTGTTTGATGAGTTCCGCTATTAATTTTGCTTTCACACTTTTATCAACGAGAATATAATCTGGAGCCACACAAGTTTGACCACCATTAAGGAATTTCCCCCAAGCTAGTCTTTTGGCTGTCATTTTAATGGAAGCGCTCTTGGTTACTAGAGCCGGACTCTTACCTCCAAGTTCCAAAATCACTGGGCAAAGATGCTCAGCTGCAGCTTTCATCACTATCTTACCCACTATAGCGCTACCGGTATAGAATATCTTATCAAATCGAAGTTTGAGGATTTCCGTGGTCTCCTCAATGCCGCCTTCCCAAACTTGCATATAATGAGTAGGAAAATTCTCATTGATGATTTTCGCCATGACTTGGCTGGTATATGGAGCCAATTCACTGGGTTTAATGATAACAGTATTTCCAGCTGCCATGGCTGAAATCACAGGTTGTAATGACAAAAGATAGGGGTAATTCCAAGCCCCTATCACTAAAACATTCCCAAGAGGCTCGGGCATGATATAGCTAGAACCTAAGAAATTGGCCAGATTGGTGGAGATGTATTTTTTCGTCGACCAAAGTTTGATATTCTTGAGGTGATGAATCAGTTCTTCATAAATCATTCCTAACTCTGTGGCATAGGTTTCAAATTCTGATTTCTTAAAATCCTTAAAGATGGCTTTGTATAATAAAGCTTCATTAGATTTTAAAACGGATTGAAACTTTTTCAATTGTTCTTTGCGAAAATGAAGTGGTTTGGTCGCATTGGAATTAAAAAAATCCTGCTGACTTTTTATGATTTCTTGATAATTCATGCCCTAGTATTAATTAAATTCAAGTTCTAATTGAGCTTGACGATATTCTTTTTTTACTAATATTTGAATCATGATGTCTAATGATTCATGTAAATGTGATTTTATCTTTGCTGCATCATAAATACCATCTAAAACGGTCATCCCCAAAACAATGCTCAGTAATAATCGCGCCGTTTTCTTGGCGTCAATAGCTATGGCCATATTTTGTTGTTTCAGCTCTTCTTTAAGCAATAACTCCAAATAATAACCTTTCTTATAAAAATGTCTATTGATTTTATATTGTATGGAGTCTTGTGATGCTGCCGATTGAAAAAGGAAACGAAAATAAGCCAATAAATCTTTGCGAGAGGTTAGTTCCAGTAATTCCTCATAGGGGCTAATCAAATGCTCCACAAACTCACCCAGCTTGTCTTTCAGATTTTTCTCCTGACTATAATCGAAATCCGATTCATTAAAATAATTGAAGAAAAATCGATTTAAAACCTCCTCATATAAATCATTTTTCGATTTGAAATGGTGATAAAAGGCACCCTTAGAAATACCACAATGGCTCACTATATTTTGAATAGAAACTTCTTTATAGCCCTCGTTTATAAAGAGCTGAAAAGATTGAGTAAGAATGTTTTCCTTAGTTTTCATACTGCAAAGATACGGTAAATACCGACTGATTGGTATGGCAAGTGTTTAATGTGATGATTTACTGAATGATTTTATTCTAAAATTCTAACTTCAGTAGTACAACAACCATAATAAAAAAACATTCTATCCTTCAATGTGAATACCATTTAAGTTTTATAAATTGCAAGAGTAAAATCTGAATACCATAAAATGTAAATATTGAAAACACCATTTAAAATATCTTTTAGGCAAGAATTGGATGATACGCCAAATAATGCTGTTTTAAAGAACTTTTGGTTAAGTTTTAAAGATTCCTATTGTGATGAAATGTTTTATAAAAGGAAAAATGAGATATTGATTGAAAACGATTTCTTTAGATTAAAACCAGATTTTAACTTTAATCTATGGATAGGAATTGGGAATGCAAGACTTATAATAAAAGAAAAAGAAGGACTAAGACTTGTTGAATATACTATTGATTATACTCGTTTAACAATTACTTATTTTTTAATAATAATTTTATATCCTTTAATCTTATTAAAGGGTGTTGGAGATATTGAGTTCCCTCTTTACTTTGCTTTAGGTTTATTGATATTGGCCTTTTTTAGGCATGCTATCTCTTTTTTAAGGCATTTGTCTTTATTTAAACGAACTTTAAATTATGGTACTGGCTATATAGGTAACTATGATTGGGAGACTATTCTAATGAATAAAACTGATAATGAATTGCTTGAAATGAAAAATGGGACTAGACAGTTGCCAGAAGCTGTTATAAGACTTGTTGAAGTTGAAATAGAAAACAGGAAATATAGTTTTGATAATGAGTGATTCTGATATTGTAATAAATAGAGCTTTGCTCTTCAGCTTATACTATATCTATGAGCAAAAAAAAGTAAGTACAGTCAAAGGTTGTAATATTATTATTATGTTTGTAAACCAATTATTAGGTCTATTTTTTAATTTCAAAATTTAAAGAAAAAGAAAAGATTATAATGAATTTTTGTCATTTCGCTAGAGTCATTTTATACTTTACAATAATTTGGAAACCAGGAATCATAGCGAAGCGATATGGGTTGAAAATTAGCGGATAGGGTTACCCATTTAAGTCTCGTGTAATTTAATCGAAGCGTAAGCAATCGGT
>NZ_JABKCA010000019.1 GCF_013166655.1 Lentimicrobium sp. L6 | reverse complement strand
CCAAAATTAGTGGCTCATGAATCGTTAGGCAAGATGGGCTTGGTAGTGGTGATACTTTTGTCTATCATGAAAACCATATGTTTATTCCAATAGACTAAGCCTGTAAATGCATTACTTTTTATTAAGAAAATCCATGTCTTTTTGCAGTTCATCCACGCTACGAGGTTTACTAAGTATATTGGCATTAGCATCGAGGAGGTAATAACTTGGAGTTTTGTGAACTTGATAAATCTCAGCCGATTTTGAATCCCAACCTTTGAGCTCTGATAAGTAAACCCACTGTTGGGTATCTTTTGGAATGGGAGAAAGCCAAGCCTCGGCCTCTGTGTCAAGAGATATATAGATGATTTTAATATCTTTATTGGAGGGTTCTTGAATCAGTTCTTTTAACTGCGGAATAGCTTCTTGACAAAAATGACAGGCGCTAGAACCAAAAAAGAGAATATTTAGTTTCGAAAAACTACATAAGTCATAAAGATTCATCATAATGCCTTCATGATTAAATATACTCACATTGGCTACTTTCTTGCCAATTTGTAAATTCTTGTAGGCAATTAATTTTGCATTTAAGGCATCGGAATAAGTCATGTCGCTACAGGCATCTCCAATCACATAATGCTCTACTAGATAGTCTAAAACCACATCTGGTCCAACCTCGTTAAACAATTCTAGGAGGTAGTTTAAAATAAACTCATATACTTCATGATTTACTGAAGCTTGCTCTAAAATCTCGTCAACAGATTGGATAAAACCATCCTCTGTATAGTCTGTATGAAATTGGAGGTATTTCATCACCTGATGGGTCAATACTCCAGACCTTATTAGTTCAGCATCCTCAAAAAAAGTATATTTAAAAAAGTCTTCCTTTTGATCTATTTCAATATCACTGATGATGGTTTTGGCGAAAAAGGATGTGGGTTTTTCTTGATAAGTCTTTATTAAAAACTGGTGATAACCCAAATTCAAACTGTCTTCTATATTTTCAAAATGAGTGAGTTCTATGTTTTCTTTTGCAGCATAAGATTTTTCAATACTATTTTCCGATATCTTAGATTTGATGAGGTTTCTAAACCTGATAAAATTCCATAATTCGATATTATTATTGGATTTTGTCACTTCCAGATGGTTTCTAAGTTGGGGAGATGAAAAGTCAATTTGAATAAAATCTTCATTGGGGCTAATAATAAACTGCACCCAATTATCAGGTTCTAACATTAAGGAATAATAACCTGTTGCAAATTGACCACCGAACTCGTATTTCCCTTGTTTATCTAGTAAACATGAATCTATAGTATGGTATTTACCTCCTCTATTTTCTTGAAGGTAGAGGTAGGTGCTGTCTTTAACATCCTTTATGTGACCAATAATTTGACATTGACCAAATGAAGATAAATTGATAAGTAGAAATAGAGTAAATGTGAGTATTCGCATGTTGCAAATATAAAAAAAGAGACTGTCTGATATAAGGATATCTTCAATACTTAAATATTTCTACACTAAGTATGATATTTCAGGTAGTCTCTAATGAATTAAATCTTAGCCTGATTAATTCATGCCATCTGCTTTGTTGCTAACTTATTGAAATAGGCTACTATGCCTACTGAGTTAGTCGCCTCACATCTGATACAAACTAATCGCATGAATTATTCAGGTTAGGAAGATTTAATAATTATCTTCTTTAACTTGCATATATGATTGTGGGTGAAGACAAGCTGGGCATAATTCTAAAGCTTTTGCAGACTCGTAGATATAACCACAGTTCAAGCATTTCCACCAAACCTTTCCATCTTTCATGAAAACTTGGTCTTCAGAAATATTTTGTAAAAGCTTTAAGAAACGTTTCTCGTGTTCTGCTTCTACTTTTGCAATCATTTTAAAAGCTACAGCTATTTTCTTGAAACCTTCTTCTTCTGCTATTCTTGCAAATTCAGGATATAAATCAGTCCATTCTTCATTTTCACCTTCTGCAGAAGCCTTTAAGTTCTCAGCAGTAGTACCAATAATTCCAGATGGGAAAGTAGCAGTGATTTCTGTCATTCCACCTTCTAGGAATTTAAAAAAACGCTTGGCATGTTCTTTTTCTTGGTCGGCTGTTTCTTGGAAAATATTAGCTATTTGTACAAATCCTTCTTTTTTAGCTTGCTTAGCAAAGAACTCATAACGGTTTCTTGCTTGTGATTCACCAGCAAATGCTTTCAATAAATTTTGCTCTGTTTTTGTTCCTCTTAAACTTTCTGACATAATATTTTTATTTAAGTGTTTGTAGTTCATTTAAACATCAAAATTACAAAATATAGAGCCTGAAATGATACCAGATTATAGTTTATATTGACTCTAAAAAAGCATGATTTCAATATTGATTTTTGTTGATACTATCTTTAGGGCTATATATTTTTAACTTTTAAAATGCAGCATAATAACTACATTTGCAGCTCTTAAATAATTGAATGAAAGATTTTACAAAAGGTAGTGAAACCCGATTGATTTTAAACTTTGCCATTCCAATTTTGTTTGGTAGTCTGTTTCAGCAATTATATAATATTGTTGACAGCATATTTATTGGGAATTATGTGGGTAAAGAAGGCCTAGCTGCTGTAGGAGCTAGTTTCCCCGTTATCTTTGCCTTAATATCTTTTGTAATAGGAATTGGATCTGGTTCTACTGTCGTCATTTCACAATATTATGGTGCCAAGAATAATGAAGCGGTTAAGCGAGCTATTGATACCCTCTATATTTTTATGTTTTTTGCTTCTGCAGCCTTAAGTGTGTTGGGGATAGTTTTTGCTCGTCAAATATTCGAATTCACCGATTTGCCTGAAGATGTTTTGCCACAAGCAGTGAAGTATTTGCAGATATATATGTCTGGAAATGTATTGTTTTTTGGCTTTGCAGGGACCAATGCTATTCTACGCGGGTTGGGTGATTCTAAAACACCTTTATACTTCACTATCATTGCCACTTTAATAAATATTCTATTAGATTGGTTATTCATAGGTGTATTTCATTGGGGAGTGGGAGGAGCTGCTTTCGCTACCATTATTGCACAAGGAGGAGCTTTTATTACTGGAATTATATATTTAAATAAAACTCATGACTTATTAACGCTGCATCCTAGTAGGTTAAAGTTCGATAAGAAGATATTTACCCAAAGTGTAAAAATTGGATTGCCAACAGGTTTTCAGCAAACCTTTGTAGCTTTTGGTATGGTAGCTTTGTTTGGGATTGTCAATAAATTTGGAACAGACACCGTTGCTGCTTATAGCGTTGGGATGAGAATTGATTCGGTTCCAGCTATGTTAGCCATGGCATTTTCGGCTGCAGTAGCTCCCTTTGTTGGGCAAAATATTGGTGCCAATAAACCAGGAAGAGTCAGGGCAGGATTCTTTTCTACTTTGATTTTAAGTACCATTCTGACCATAATTGTTACAACGGTTTATATGCTATTTCCACGTCAAATTGTGATGGCTTTTTCTGATGATGCCAAAGTGATTGAGGTAGGGGTTGAGTATATAAGAGTAGTAGCGCCATTTTATGTGCTATTTAGTTTAATGTTTGTAGTAAATGGAGTATTAAGAGGAGCGGGAGCCACATTAATTCCTATGTTTATCACGCTCGTTGCACTTTGGTTTATACGAATTCCTGCATCTTATTTGATGGCTGAAGAAATGGGCAGAATAGGTATTTGGTGGGGTATCCCCATTGGCTGGTTCTTTGGTATGGGCTTGGCCTTTGTCTATTATGCCAGTGGTAAATGGAGGAATAAATCGGTTACTCAGTAGCTTCTTATAATTCACTATTTCTATTGTAAATAGCCTGAAAAATTATAAGTGAATTTATCTCTTCTTATATTTCTTATTAAAAATCTTATCCCCTTTAGTTTTAGGTTTCTTATATTTCTTCTTGATTAGTCTTTTATAAGAACCTCCTTGGTTGGTTTTGGAGTTCTTTTCACTCTTTTCATGAAAAGCTTTTCCACCTTGTATAACGGCTGGCAACTTGTGTATACTGTTTATCTCTAAGCCTTTTGGTCTTTCTTCAGCAGTAAGTTCTCTTGAAATATCTACCGCTTTAGGAAATTTCTTTTTTGGTATTTCATAAGACATCAATTCCTCAATGGCATCTTTATATTTCTCTTCGTAGGGAGTGAAGAATAATATAGATTTTCCTTGTTGTTCTGCACGACCCGTTCTACCAATTCTATGCATATAGTTTTCAGGAAATGTTGGTGTGTCAAAGCTAATCACATGACTCAATTTATCTAAATCCAGCCCTCTAGCCATCACATCGGTGGCTATCATGATTCTATTTTCTCCAGCATCAAAATCACGAACAGAACGTTCACGATAGTTTTGCGATTTATTGGAGTGAATAATACACATTTGCTCTTCGTACTCTTCCGTAAGCTTTTCAAATATTAAGTCGGCCACTTTTTTACTTGGCGTAAAGACTAAAACTTTGGAGAATTTTTTCTCATCACTTAATAAATGAGAGAGAAGATTTATTTTTGTATGAAAATTGGGGACAGGATAAACGGTTTGAGCAATATTATCTAAAGGAGTACCACTTATAGCTATAGAAATGGTTTTTGGAGTCAAGAAATACTCATTAATCAAAGTGGCTACTTCTTCCGTCATGGTAGCTGAATACATCAAGTTTTGACGCTTTTCAGGTATCATCTCAAAGATAGATTCTAACTGACGGATAAAACCCAAATCCAACATCACATCTACCTCATCAATAACTAGTTTTTTGATACCTTTTAAAGTAAGGACTTTGGTAACTGCCAAATCGAAAAGGCGACCAGGAGTAGCTACCAAGATATCACAGCCTTGAGCAACTGCTTTCTTTTGAGTATTAATATTGGTTCCACCATAAACTCCAAGTACTCTTAAATTACTGTATTTACAGAGGTTTCGAATGTTTTCGGAAGTTTGAAGTACGAGTTCACGAGTAGGAACAATGACTAAAACACGAGGATGATCTTGTTTGGAGAACTTTAATCCTTGAAGAATAGGAATAGTATAGGCATAGGTTTTACCAGTACCCGTTTGCGCGATTCCAACTAAATCTTGTCCTGATAATACAGGATTGAAAGACTCAATCTGAATGGGGGTGGGGCGCTCTAATCCTAAATCCTGAATAGCATTTCTTAAGCTCTTAATCAGGTTCATATCTTCAAAAACAATCATAGTCAAATTTTTTGCAAAGGTACACAGTAAAATGTTAGCAACAAGTGTTAAATATTTTATTTAAAACTTTGTTTTTGAGGTGTATACTTTGTTGCTTAAAACAGAATTTGAACGCCTTTATCTTTTAACTTCTCCATTTGTATTTTTGGAATAGGGTTAGCCATCAAATTCACAAACTCCAATTCCTCTAACATAAAAAGAGGGGAGATATCATCAACCTGATTAAATGAAATATCCAGCGATTTTAATCCTACCAAATTACTCAATACATCGATATCGAAAATCTGATTATGAGCCAAATATAGTTCTTTGACTTGGGTGAGTTCCCAAAGTACTGAAAGGTCAGCAATTTCATTATCCGAGACATCGAGAACTTCTACATGTTTGCAATATTGCAGTCCATCTAAGGAATCGATTTTGGAGGAGGCCAATTCAAATTCATCAAAGTCTTCGAGGTAATAGGTGGGGAAAGTCTTAATGAGGTCTCCGAGTTCTCTGAGTTTTATGGCATCGTAGAAACTAATATAGTCAGGTTCCTGGTCCATGATTTCTTCCTCCATAAATTCTTCTTCCTCGTGGAAACTGTATTCATCTGCTTGTTCTTCCCATACATATTCACTCTCAAAATCTACCTCAGGATCTATAGTTTCTTGTTCTCTAACTCCTTCTTTCAATAAGGCCTGAACAATTGTTATACTATTTAATTTTCTTAGTTCTTCCAAATCCTCATACTCCAATAACTCGTCTATCCTTTGTTTCCAATAAGTCTCTTTATCAGGATGGAATAATTGAATAATCTTGGAGAATTGTCGAGTGAAAGACTCCTCAGAAGAATCTAAAACTTTATGTGCAATAGCTTGAATTAAATTCTGGCTTTTGGCTTGATAGGCAGCTATGAGCTCTATCGTCATTTGATTTAAGCTTTGATAGGAGTAGAGTTGCTTTAGTTTTTTGGCTAATATTTCTGTTGAGTTCATGATGTTTTATTTTCTAAATACTACTCTAGATTATAGATTTTTATTATCGTTTCAAGATCTTTGTATTTGAACTCTTTATTTTCTATGGCTTCAAGTAATTTCGGATTTTCAGTAATATATTTTCTCATCACTTCAATGAATTCCTTTCTATTATTGGGGATATAGACATATTCTGATTTATCTAGGATACAATAACCAAGTTCTATGTGTGTACTATAGTCGTTAAATTGAAGAATTTCATAAAAGAACTCGACTATTTTTAATCGTCCACTATATTTTTCATAACCAACGAACTCCTTTTGAAGAACGTTTTGTAAAATATTTTTATTTTCTGAGTCAAAGATTTCCCTATTCGATAAGTTAAAGGAATAATAATATGCATTATTCCAAAGAGCTGATTTAATGACGTCAAAAGTATAATATGAAATGGATTCTTTTTCTTTAACTCGAAATTCGCTAAAGTGATATCCCTCTTTTATGAGTAAATTCAATTTGATATTATAAAATAAAGTATCATCGGATTTTAATACGATCCAGTTTTTGCAGGTATCACAGCTAGGGTAATTCCTTGAGAATTTCAGGTTTTCATCTACCTTGTAAGTCTCCGATAAGTATTCTTCAACTTCTGCTTTTGAGATATAAGTAGATTTAGTATTTTTCTTCTTTTTGTAATCATAGAAGATGCTATAATCATTGATTAAGGTGATTTTGCATTGAATAGTGTCCTGTTCTTTTGTGATAATTAAATCATCAAAAGTTTGAGCTCTCATATTAATGGTCAATACAAGAGTGAATAGAATGAGGAGGTATTTTTTGATTTTCATGCTTTAATTTATTTCTTTTAATTTAAAAACACCAATAATAGAACAACAAATAATATGGCTAATAAAGCTAAAAACACTAAAGTTAGAACCGATCTTCTGTTATCCGTTTCTTTTTTATTTTGAAGCTCAAATTTGAATCTATCAAATTCATCTTTCGTCATTTTATTTTTATGCTTCTTCGTATTTTTATTCGATTTTCCAAGTTTCAAATGAGCATCATTCATTTTAGCCTTTTGGCCAATCAAATTCCTATTGTTTTTTAATCTTGTAGCTCCTGATTCTGCAAATCCCATAATATTATATATTATTCCCTAAATACATTTCGAATTTCATTCGCCAATTTTTCAGCCTTAACTTGCTGTTGTGTTCTGTTATAAAACTGATATAAATTGGAATAATTGTTTTCACTATTTTCTTTCTTTAGGGCTTTCAAAAGATAGAATTCGGTTTTCTTCAAGTCCTTTTCAAACTCATAAAGCATGGCAATATTATAATCTACTCTGGAATTTTGAGGAAGTTGATCACTAGCAATTTTTAAGTATTTTATAGACTCCTCATATTTCTTGTTTTCTGCCAATATCAAACCATAATTATAATAGACCGAATAATCCTCAGGCACGGCTTCAATATAGTTGGCCAATAATTCTTCGGCCTCCACAGCTCTGCCAATCCCACTATACATAATGGCCAAATTCATTTTTAACTGATGCAAATCTTGATCTTGCTCCAATGCCATTAAATAATACTTCTCAGCATTCTGATGATCGGCTCTATTATAATAGTAATTACCCAAATTATATTTGCCCAAAGGAAAGTCGCTATTAAATTCTAGAACCTCCAAATACTCCTCTCCATTTTTTTGGAGCATTTCTTTATGTTTCTCAGGAATATATTCTGCAGGAATAAGAGCAAGCTTAGAGGCCATTTCTATTCTGACGGCCTTAGTTTCATCATAAAGAAGCGGGAAGAGTTGTTCTAAATCGTCAGGGTCTTGCACATCCATCTTCCTGATGCTGTAAATACGAATGAGCGGATGAATGCTTTTTAAGGATTGATATATGATTTCCTTAGTTCTTGGATGGCTTTGTTGCCCCAAATACATGATGGCAGCACTTCTGATATTGAGAGGATATAATTCATCTTCTATCATCTTAATCAATTGCTCATCGGAACCTAGGGTTTCCAAATTGGCATTGTGAAAAGCTTCTCCATATTGAAATGGTCTACTGCTACCATGCCATTTCTCTATATAAGTTTGTGCCCAGTCAGCAGTTTCTTGGGTGTGACATTGATTACAAGCATTGGGAGAACCTAGCTTCTTTGTCAAATCCGGGCGAGGAATTCTAAAGCTATGATCGCGGCGATAATCCACTCCCATATAGTTTTGTCCGTGCATGTGGCAGTTGATACATTCGGTGCCACTTCCAACATCGAAAAACTCACCTGCTTCAGATATTAAGCCTTTACCGTCTTCCCCTTTTGCCTTATGAAAATGATGTTGAGGACTGTCATAAGTATCTGCCTGGTGACATTGTAAGCAAAGTGCGTTTCCTTGTAAAATAAGTTGGCCGCTGTGTACATTATGGCAATCATTACACTTCACATCGTTCATATACATTTTACTTTGGGTGAAGGATGCAAAAACATAATCTTCATCCAAAATCTGACCATCGATATGAAATTGAGGCTCCACCGGTAATACAGGAATCATGTGATTATACATACTTTGATCATGGGGAGCATAATCAGATAATGAGGCTCGGCGTGAATGACAACGGGCACAAATATTTACAAAAGCTTCATTATCAATATTAGAGGTTTGAACACTTAAACCCATTTTCGCTTCTCTTGAGCGCAAATACTCAGGTTTCTCGGCCCATATCATATGTTCAGAAGCAGGTCCATGACAGGCTTCGCAGCTCACATCGATTTCCGACCAAGTGGTATTATAAGATTGACTTTCGTGTTGGTAACCAGTCTTAAGGTTGGTAGAATGACAATCGGCACACATGGAATTCCAGTTTTGTGATTGATTGGTCCAATGCAGCCAGTTCTCGTGATTCACGTTCATGTCTCTATAAACTGAATCGGCCATATAATACCAATTACTGTCTCTACTGTTCCAAGTTAAGGCTAATGTTTGTAATCTACCTTCCTCAAATTCTACTAAATATTGCTGCAAAGGATAATGTCCAAAGGTGTATTTTATCTGAAACTCCTGCATTTCTCCATCAGCTCCATCTGTAAGGACAAAAAAGTCTTTACCTTTTTTATAGGCTTTATGGATGATTTCATTTCTATTGATTTCAGCATCGGAAAAGTCTCCCAGTACGAATTCTTCAGTAGCTTCAGTCATAGCTAAATCATGATCAGAACCTTTCCAGTCTTCAAATTCCTTTTGGTGGCATTCTAGACATACTTGTCCTCCTACATATTGAGGTTCTTTAGGAGTGGAAGAATCTTCTTGAGGAAAAACATAAACCTGTAAAAGCAAGTATAGGGGAATCATCACTAAGGCGAGAAAGCCTAAGAGCTGTATGATTCTTTTATATTTTTGATTATCTTTCATTTAGGCGTAGGTGATTTGAGGTTTTTCGAATTGAGATCTTTTCTTTGCATTTTGATGATCAACGAAAAGGATTCCGTTTCTTACTTTGATGTCGAAAGTATCCAAGGCGCGAGTGGCTGGAGGCGACATCACTTCGCCATATTTATTAAATGATGAAGCATGGCAAGGGCAGATAAAGCCATCTTTTTGAGCTTGAATCACACAGCCCAAATGGGTGCATTTTACAGAGAATGCCAATATTCCACCATCCTCCAATACTGAAAGATAGAATTGCCCACTCTGGAAAGGATAAATGGTATTGGCTTCTAGATTACTGATGGGACCTACCTCATACCAATGCTGGTCTTCCTCATTTTCCCCTTTCTTTTTAAAGGAATCAAAAAACAGATATCCCAGTTGAGCACCAATCAATGCAATGACGCCTTTTTTTATAAATCCTCTTCTATTAAATTTCATGGTCATGGTGCTAAAATATTAATTCCATATTGATTCCTCTGAAATAGATGGAGATGATACTCAATATTAAATAAGAACAAAATATGATGCTAAACAAAGCATTGAATAATTCAATTTTATCGATTTTAAATTTCATTTGGAGGAAGAATATAATGCCCAAAGTCAATGCAATATAAAGTAAGAAAGGCACCAAGCCCAAAATAAGAGGAGGGCCTGATAAAAGCATTTCAGTGAGAAAATATTCATTGACTAATACTATAGC
Organism: Lentimicrobium sp. L6; assembly: GCF_013166655.1. Taxonomy (NCBI): domain Bacteria; kingdom Pseudomonadati; phylum Bacteroidota; class Bacteroidia; order Bacteroidales; family Lentimicrobiaceae; genus Lentimicrobium; species Lentimicrobium sp. L6. The sequence goes on along the minus strand of NZ_JABKCA010000019.1, from coordinate 59,588 downwards.
AAATGTAAAGAAGGCAGAGAGTAAGGAGGAGTAAAGCAGTAAGCTTTTGCCTCTTTCATTATAAAACCATTTTCCAATATTCTGAGTATTAATCTTTTGATTCGGAATCCATAATAGAAACCCGATCAAGCTAAGAGGGACAATGAGAATAGCCAAGGTGGGATGAATATGTATCAATAATTCTTGCATACCCGCAAAATACCAAGGTGCTTTAATGGGATTCGGGCTTAGTAGTGGATTTGCATAATCCAAAAGAGGCGCGGCAAAAATCATGGAGAAAATCAATAGACCTAAAAACAAAGCTAAGGCTACTAATGCTTCTCGTATCACTAAATTAGGGTTTACTTTCACCATTTCTCTTTCCTCTGGATTTTGAACGGTAACGCCTTTTGCTTTTCTTACTAAATAGAAGTGAAGCGACATCATCACCACAAAAAGCAAGGGAAGAATAGAGGTATGTAGATTATAGAAATTCAATAAAGTGTGGCCATCCACTTCTGGTCCTCCTCTAAGGAAGTTGGACAAGCCATCGCCAATAAATGGGATATAAGAAGGCATATTGCTCACTACAGTAACGGCCCAAAATGAAAGCTGATCCCAGGGAAGTAAATATCCCGTGAAGTTAAATGCCAGAACTATTGCAAAAAGCAAAAGACCATAATACCAGTTTTTTTTTCGTTCAAAATAGATAGATTGGGTAAAGAAAACCCGAAGCAGATGCAAGAATGCAGTCACCACCATCAATTTAGCCGACCAATGATGAAGGTTTCGGAGGAGTCCACCCAAGAAAGTTTGGTTCTGCAAATTTAGTATGCTTTCGTAAGCTTGTTCTGGTGCCGGTAAATAGGAGAATCGTAGGAGTATGCCGGTAATAGCCAATATGATAAATAGTAAAGCATTGATGCCTCCTAGTCCAAAAGTTCGAGTGAATTTTATAGCAGATTTATCCACCAATGGAGGATGTAAATGCAGTAAAAAAGTGGTGAAGATACCGTAAGATTTCTTCGGTGATTTAGCGGTCATTGATTTTGGTTTATATACCTGTTAAATGAGTATACAATAATAGGGAATTTCTAGGGAATGATATAATAATTGGACTTGTTTTTTCTTGTCTTTGTTTGCAGTAGGTATGGAAATATAGTGATTAAAAAATGCCGTAGGTTTGGAATGATGCTGGACGCTACGATAAATGTAGCGATAATGATAGTATCGTCATTAACCGATGCGTCAGTAATTCAATATGAATTACCATGGGTTTTAACCCATGGTAAATGAATTCTATCTGATTTAAAAGTCGGCCAGAAGGAGAAGATTCGAAGAAATGATATCTGCCGACTTGTTTAACTAAGTTTTCTTAGTAGCGGTTTTTCTTGTTTTTTTTGAATAATTACAATCTATCCATAATGTAGGACGTTTGAACAATAAAGTTCAAATTACTCACAAATAGTACAGTATGTTTTGTGTTCATGAGCTCCTTTTAATCGGTTCTAGATGTGTGAAAAATTCAATCCGTAAAATACTTGTGTATTTGAGGATTTGGATTTTGAGCTACAAGGACGATTTGGACTTTATAGACGAACACTAATTGGTTTTATGTACGTTTGTAATAGAATTTATGTACGCACCTTATTTGAATTATGTGCGTATCAAATTAATAACTAAACCTTGATAATTTTTCACTTTCTTAGATTTGGAATTTTAACGTCTAACTGTTGATAAATAATTTATCTTTTTAAGGTATGGTTTTTTAACTTTGGTGGCGGTTGAGTCTGAGGTGAGCTTATATTCAGTTATGGACAACCATAATAAAACAATGATGTAATATATAATTTAAATTCTGAAAATGATTTGCCCAATATGTAAAAGAGATGTGCAAATTCAGCCACAAGTGGAAACGATTTGTGAGTGTTGCAAGAGCATAATTTATCAAGATGGCAATTTAGAAAGCAGTATAGTTAAACCAAATATGTCTTTCTCTTGGCCAAATTTCATAAAAGGGCTAATCATATTAATAGGGTTTGTATTCGAATTAGGATTCTTGATAACTAGTGATCTAGATAATTTTGATGTTGGGATAATACTTTTGGTTCCAATGGTCCTTGTTATCTTGCAACAACGCATTTGGTATAAATCTTACGATTTGAAAAGCTTTACGGATTTGTACGATGCTTTAATGGACAAAAGAATAAAATATTATGATTCTGGTTCATTGTTTTCTGTTTTGACAATACTTTTCATTTTATTCACAGGTTTCAGCATACTTGTTCTAGGATTATTTTTTTAAACTCTAAGGTTGAAAATTCAATTTAAAGAAAAGGTAGCTCCTAACGAAAGCTAAATTTCATGGGTGCTGAAGAACAGTTTGAAAGTTTAGAGTATTTAATAAACACAAGTATATGAGTTTATTCTGCTTTAAAAATCGGCCAGAAGAAATTTGATTCGAAGAAAGAATTTCCTGCCGGCTGGAGTAACTATATTCCTTTTGTGGAGGTTTTTCTTTGTGGTTTTTGTGACTGCTTAGTGTTCCTTTGTGCAATAGCCAATATAAAAACAGAATACAGATTTCTATTTATAAGCACTCCAAAATCTCCCCACAAATAAACTTAGAAGCTTGACCATCTCCAAAAATCCCTTCAAAGTCTTGAGGAGGGTTTGACATGAAGTTTCTATAAGATTTTAAAATGATGTCTTTATCAGCATCACAAATACGAGCAGCGCCTGCTTCTACTATTTCTACCCATTCGGTTTCTGGTCTTAATATCAAACATGGTTTTTTAAAGAAGAAGCTTTCCTTTTGTACCCCTCCAGAATCGGTAATAATCATTTTTGAGGAGTCTTCTAATAAGACCATGTCTAAAAAGGAGACCGGTGCTATCAATTGTAAGTTCTGGCAATTAGTAATTTGTGTTAACAAGTCAGGGGAGAGGACTTCCTGCATCTTTTTCTTGGTGCGTGGGTGAAGCGGTAATATGATTTTATTTTCTTGGGCAATCTCTAATAAAGCTTCAAAAATAGCTGTCAATCGCTCCGGAATATCAGTATTATTATCGCGGTGTATGGTCCCCAGAATGAAACTTCCAGCTTCCAATTTCTCGTCCACCAAAATGCTCGACTTCTCTTTGGCCAAGGTGCTAAAGTGTAAACTATTATCATACATCACATCGCCAGAATGATAAACCTTAGGACGATCTACACTAAACGGGCCCTCCTCTAATTCTTTAAATCCTTCATTTATCAAATTACGATATCCAGTGGGAGTAGGCGAGAATAAAAGGGTAGAAGCATGATCGCACATAATTCTATTGATCTCTTCGGGCATGCTTTTATTAAAAGAGCGCAGTCCGGCTTCGATATGAACTATAGGAATGTGGATTTTGCTAGCAGCAATGGCTCCAGCTAATGTAGAATTGGTATCACCATATAAAACCAGAGCATTGGGCTTTTCGCTAATTAGAATTTCTTCAATCCCTTGAATCATCTTAGCAGTTTGCTCACCATGTTTCCCAGAACCCACATTCAGATTATAATCAGGACGTGGAATACTTAACTCCTCAAAAAACACCTCCGACATATTCGCATCATAATGCTGACCCGTATGAACAATAATCTCTTTCAATTGGTCCTGAAAGTGATTTTTAATGGCTCTGCTTAATGCTGCTGCTTTTATAATTTGTGGGCGAGCCCCAATAATAGTAACGATTTTCTTCATGCTTTTGCTTTATGATGCGAAATTAATAAAAAACCTGTTGAATACTGTAAAGTAAAAGCGTCACTTTGTTCTTGGTTTCATTAGGTCATTGAGCTTGTCGAAATAGCAAAGGTTTTAACAATTTTAAGCCTTTAATGAGTGGCAAATAAATCCCTAGTTCAAACAACTTGGTGCAAATCACACTGCATAAAAAAACCAGACTTCAAGCCTGGTTTTATATCTTAGTTTAAGACAATTTCTATTGTCTGATTTCTTCTACTCTTCATCACATTAAGTGCACGAGAGTAGTTTAGGATGTTTTGTATGGCCATATCCGAAGGTCCAGATTTGATCTTTATTCCTTCTTGTTTACTTGATATGGTTTTTGCTTCTCGAGTGTAAAATTTATTCATAAATCGACTTTTGTTATTATTTATTTCCTAAAGGAAACGGCAAAAGTCGAAGCTTATTGTTTAACGTGTTAAAATAATATCTCTTTCCGAAGCAAACTTACGTAAGTTAATAATGGCATAACGCATTCTGCCTAAGGCTGTATTGATGGAAACATCAGTAGAATCAGCAATATCCTTAAAGCTCATGCCCATATAATGACGCATCTTTAAAACCTCTTTTTGGTCTGCTGGTAATTCTTCTACTAGAGCTTTTACATCCTTATGTATTTGCTCTTCTATTAATAAATCCTCCACAGAAGGGGAAGGTAAATAGATTCTCTCAAAAGGATCTTGATCATCTTTTTGTGATTGAATTGGCATTCTGTTATTTCTTCTGAAATGATCGATAATTAAGTTATGAGCAATTCTAGTTACCCAATGAATGAACTTTCCTTCTTCATTGTAAGTGCCCATTTTTAGGGTGTTGATTACCTTTATAAAGGTATCTTGAAAGATATCATCGGTAGTTTGATGACATTTAACCATGGTAAATATATAAGCGTAGAGTTTATCTTTGTGTCTGAGAATGATTTTCTCAAGGGAAGACTCGCGGCCATTCAAATAATCTCTGATGAGCTCTTTATCACTTGGTGTGAGCGCATTCATAAAACCTCCTTTTTTGATTTGATTTTTCTATAAAGAGTAGAGATTTATTCTATATGGTATCCTCCAAAGATTTAAGATTGTTAATAAAACGTGTTTTAATCAACGCAAATTAAGGAAAAAAAACACTCAGATGCAAATTTAATTAATAATTTTGCTGGAATTTTGTGAAAACAACCTCAAAAAACCTTGTTTTAAATGCAAATCAACCTTGAAAAGCTTGATCCTAAGAAATATATACTTATAAAGAATGCGCATATCCATAATCTAAAAAATGTAGATGTGGCCATTCCTCGTAATAAATTGGTCGTAATAACGGGACTTAGCGGCTCTGGAAAGTCATCATTGGCCTTCGATACGCTTTATGCCGAAGGACAAAGACGTTATGTAGAGAGTTTAAGTAGTTATGCTCGCCAGTTTTTGGGGAGGATGGATAAACCAGATGTGGAGTATATTAAAGGCATATCACCTGCCATTGCTATTGAGCAAAAAGTGATTTCTCGTAATCCTCGTTCTACGGTTGGCACGAGTACCGAAATTTATGAATACCTTAAACTTTTATTCGCTAGAGTTGGTAAGACTTATTCTCCCATTAGTGGTAAAGTGGTGAAAAGGCATGCTGTGGCCGATGTTATTGATAAAACTTTATCATGGGCTGAAGGAAGTAAATTAATGATTTCAGCTCCTGCGGAAGTACCAGAAGGTAGGGATTTCTATGATCAGTTGAAGATTATGCTTCAGCAAGGCTATACTAGAGTTGGATTAGATGGACGAGTGGAGAATATATCTACGGTTATAGAAATAGATGGTCTTGAAAAGAATAGCCTTGTTCATGTTATAATTGACAGACTTGTTGTAAAACATAATAATGAATTTGAGTCGCGCCTTGCGGATTCAGTTCAAACTGCTTTTTTCGAAGGGAAAGGAATTTGTCATCTTCATCAGATGAGCCCAGAAGGAGAAATCATTCATGAGTTCAGTAATAAGTTCGAATTGGATGGAATTACTTTTGAAGAACCTTCCTTAAATTTATTCACTTTCAATAATCCTTATGGTGCTTGTAAGCGTTGCGATGGTTTTGGGACCATCATCGGAATAGATCCCGATTTGGTGATTCCCGATAAATCCCTATCCGTTTATGAAAGCGCTATTGCTTGTTGGAAAGGTGAGAAAATGAGCGAATGGAAAAATCAATTATTGATGAATGCACACCATTTTGATTTTCCAGTACATAAACCCATTAGTGAATTATCTAAGAAAGAACATAGCCTTCTGTGGTCTGGAAATAAATATTTCGCTGGTTTAAATGAGTTTTTTAAAGAAGTAGAAGAGCAAGCCTATAAAATCCAATATAGAGTCATGCTTTCTCGTTATAGAGGAAAAACAGAATGTCCTGAATGTGAAGGGACGCGTCTTCGACATGATGCCAATTATGTAAAGATAGATGAAAAAAGCATTAGTGATTTGGTGAAGCTCCAGTTAATTGATCTTAAAGTATTCTTCGATAAAATAGAGCTTAACGATCATGATTTGCAATTGGGAAGCCGTATTCTTATAGAGATTAAAAGAAGATTGAAATTCTTGATTGATGTAGGATTGGGATATTTAAGCTTAAATAGATTGGCTGGAAGTTTATCAGGTGGAGAATCCCAAAGAATTAATTTGGCTACTTCTTTGGGGAGTAATTTGGTGGGCTCTATTTATATTTTAGATGAACCTTCCATAGGACTTCATTCTCGAGATACCTCACGATTGATTAAAGTATTGAAAGACCTCAGAGATTTAGGAAATACGGTGGTAGTGGTAGAACATGATGAAGAAATCATACGTACTGCCGATCATATTATCGACTTAGGACCCAAGGCTGGATATTTAGGCGGAGAATTGGTTTTTTCTGGCAATATGGAAGAATTACAAAAAGAAGAAAAGGGGCTTACCGCACATTATATACAGAGAAAGATGAAGGTGGCCTCTTTAGAATATACTCGAAAGTGGAGAGATTATATTGAAATCACTCATGCGGTAGAGAATAACCTGAAGAACGTAACTGTTAAGTTTCCGCTCAATAATTATACAGTGGTCACTGGAGTCAGTGGTTCGGGTAAAACGAGTTTGGTAAAAGGGATATTATATCCTGCCCTAAAGAAACATTTTGGGGGCTATGCTCAAAAAACTGGAAACTTTGGTCAGCTAAAAGGGGATTACGATAGAATCAGCGATGTGGAGATGATAGATCAGAATCCAATTGGGCGCTCCTCTCGTTCCAATCCGGCTACTTATGTAAAAGCCTGGGATGATGTTCGACAACTGTTCTCTAAAGAAAAACTTTCGACTATGAGAGGCTATAAGCCTGGTTATTTCTCTTTTAATATTCCAGGAGGTCGTTGTGAAACCTGTGAAGGCGAAGGAACGGTGAAGATTGAAATGCAGTTTATGGCTGATATCAGTTTGGTTTGTGAAGAGTGTAAAGGAATGCGTTTTAAAGATGAAGTGTTGGATGTTCAAGTTGGAGGAAAGAATGTTTTTGAAATCCTAGATATGACCATCAATCAAGCCTTGGAATTCTTTACTGAACATCAAGGACAGTATAAACTCATGACTAGCATTATCAATAAGTTAAAGCCATTGCAAGATGTGGGATTAGGCTATTTAAAAATGGGACAGGCCAGCAGTACTCTAAGTGGTGGAGAAGCCCAAAGAATTAAATTGGCCTATTATTTGTCTAAAGGCCAAAATATTGACCCTATCTTGTTTATCTTTGACGAGCCAACTACTGGTTTGCATTTCCACGATATTGATAACCTATTGAAGGCATTCTATGCATTGATAGACCAAGGGCATTCATTAATTGTGATAGAACATAATTTAGATATGGTGAAAAATGCGGATTGGATAATAGATTTGGGGCCAGAAGGAGGAGACAAAGGAGGAGAAATTGTATTTGCTGGGCTTCCGGAAGATTTATTGAAATCGGATACCCACACCGCTCAATCCTTAAAAATACATTTAGAACTTTAGAAAACGACATATTTTGGAAGAATTATTAAGTGGTTTAAACGATAAGCAGCAAGAAGCAGTAGTAAGAACAGATGGACCAATTATGGTAGTGGCGGGAGCAGGATCAGGTAAAACTAGAGTTTTGACTTATCGTATAGCCTATTTACTGAAAAAAGGAATAGATCCCTTTAATATTCTCTCCCTTACTTTTACCAATAAGGCAGCTCGTGAAATGAAAGAGCGTATCGGTAATTTGGTAGGGCATGGAATTGCTCGTTCCCTTTGGATGGGAACTTTTCACTCTGTTTTTGCTAGGATTTTGAGGGTGGAAGCCAGTTATTTAGGCTTTCCTTCCAATTTTACCATCTACGATACCGATGATAGTAAAAGCACCATGAAAGGGATTGTGAAATCTCAAAATCTAGATCCTAAGGTTTATCAAGATTCTTTTGTTTTAAGTAGAATTTCTTCGGCAAAAAATAATTTAATTTCTCCTGATGCTTACATTCAGAATGGGGAATTGATGAATCAAGATAAAAGCAGTGGGAGACCTCAAATAGCTAGTCTTTATAGACTCTATCAAAAGAAATTATTAGCCAATGCAGCAATGGATTTTGATGATTTACTCTTTAAAATAAATGTGCTGTTTAGAGATTATCCTGAAGTACTTTATAAATACCAGCAGAAGTTTAAATATGTATTGGTGGATGAGTACCAAGATACTAACTTTTCTCAGTATTTAATTGTGAAGAAGCTGTCAGCCAATAATTTAAATGTTTGTGTGGTAGGAGACGATGCACAGAGTATTTATGCTTTCCGTGGTGCTAATATTGAAAATATCCTCAATTTTCAAAAAGATTATCCAGAGCTTTTAACCGTAAAACTAGAGCAAAATTACCGTTCTACTCAGAATATTGTGAATGCTGCCAATACCGTAATTCATAATAATAAGGCTCAGATTTTTAAGAAAGTTTGGACAGAGAACAAAGTTGGCGAAAAAATAAAACTGATTAGAGCCAGCAGCGATAAAGAAGAAGGAAGCATGGTGGCTCATCAGATTTTCTCCGATCAGATGAATGAGAATAAACCATTGGATTCTTTCGCCATTCTATATAGAACCAATGCCCAATCGCGTTCTATGGAGGAGGCCTTAAGGAGATTGAATTTACCCTATCGCATTTTTGGTGGATTATCTTTCTATAAGCGTAAAGAAATAAAAGATTTATTGGCTTATTTCCGTTTGACTATCAATTCTGCCGATGAGGAAGCTTTGAAAAGAGTCATCAATTATCCCGTCCGAGGTATTGGTAAAACCACCATGGAAAAGATAATTGTTGCCAGTGGACAACATGGAATGCCTTATTGGGATATCATGAAGCAATCGAAATCTATGCAGTTGGGATTGAATTCAGGTACCACTAATAAACTAGTAGATTTTGTGACCATGATAGAAAGTTTCAAGGCACAGTTGAAGGATTTAAATGCTTATGATTTAGGGCAAGAGATTGGTAAATCAACAGGATTATTATCCACCTTATATATTGATAAAACGCCTGAAGGAGTCTCCCGTTTCGAAAATGTAGAAGTGCTGATGGGCGGTATTAAAGAGTTTGTGGAGACAGACAATGCTGATCCTGTAACTGGAGAAGTACGAGTGAAAACCCTGGAGGAATTTATGCAAGATATTGCTTTATTAACAGATGCTGATGAGCAAGATAAAGATGATAGACCAAAGGTTTCTCTGATGACCATCCACCAAGCTAAAGGTTTGGAATTTCCTTTTGTGCATATTGTTGGCGTGGAGGAGAACCTTTTCCCTTCTATGATGTCATTAAACTCTAGAGCTGATTTGGAAGAGGAGAGGAGGCTGTTTTATGTGGCTTTAACTAGAGCAGAAAAGAAAGTGAGTATATCATATGCTGAGTCTAGGTTTAAATGGGGAAAATTAGATTATTGTGAGCCAAGTCGTTTTATCGATGAAATAGCTCCAGAATATCTTGATTTACCAAGAAGGCCGAAACCCAAGAAAATGGAACCCATGGGAGGTGGAATTAGAATTAAAGCAAAAACTGTAGAAGCCAAAACTCCTCCAAGACCATCCTACAAAAAAGTAGAAACAAGTACTCCTACATCTAATATTGTAAATAGACCTACATCCTCATTAAAAGCTAGTGATCCAGATGATATTATTGAGGGAATGAATGTAGAACATCAAAGGTTTGGTCAAGGTGTAGTTATTAAATTAGAAGGGCAAGGAGCCAATAAAAAGGCAAAAGTGAAGTTTAAAGAAGGAGAGAAACAATTAATTTTAAGGTTTGCAAGGCTTCGAATTGTAAAATAATTTTATATTTGCAATGATTTCCTACAATAAGCATCAAATATTTACAGGATTTAATAATATTACCCAAAAAAGTGAATCTTTTCACCTAACAAATTTTTAATGGATTATAATACTTCACGAAACAAACTTGTTATTCCAGAATATGGTCGTAATGTTCAGAAAATGGTAGAATATGCCAAGAGCATCGAAGACAGAGACAAGCGAACAGAATCAGCTAAATACATTGTAAAAGTAATGGCTAATTTGAATTCTCAAGCTGGGACCTATGGCGATTACAATCAGAAAATCTGGGACCATTTTTATATTATCGCTAATTTTGACTTAGATGTGGATTCTCCATATCCAATGCCAGACCGAGATAAGATTGCGGCTAAACCCAAACCAATGAAATATGCCGATGATAACTTGAAATTTAGAACTTATGGCAGAAACTTACAAGGTATCATAGATAAAGCATGTGAATTTGAGGAAGGTGAAGAGAAGCAAGCCTTGATTAAATTGATCGCATACAATTTAAAGAAAACATACCTTACTTGGAATCGTACATCAGTTGATGATGATCATATAAAAGATGATTTAGTAAGAATGAGTGGAGGTAAACTGTCTGTTCCTGATGATTTTGTATTTCCTAGTACTCAAGAAATTATTGGTAATAAGAAGTCTACAGGTAGCCAGCAAAAAGGTGGCTATCAATCCAAAAGCAATAGTAAGTACAAGCAAAAGACTGGTCGTTACGATAATAATCGTCCTAGTGGTCGAAGCAATTATACTTCAAATAGAAAAAGAACCAATTAAAAAAAACACCATTCCCATGAGTTCATTTCTGATAGAGGGAGGGCATAAATTATCAGGTGATATTCATCCGCAAGGAGCTAAAAATGAGGCTCTTCAGATTCTTTGTGCTGTTCTGTTAACACCAGAGGAGGTTATTATCAATAACATTCCAGACATTCGTGATGTCAATAAATTAATAGATATTTTAGCTGAAATGGGAGTGAAAGTTGAGAAACTAGCTCCTGGTAAATTTAGCTTCAAAGCTGATGAAGTAAATTTAGATTATCTACATTCTGAAAATTTCATTAAAAAAGGTGGAATGCTAAGAGGCTCGGTAATGCTTATGGGGCCATTATTGGCCAGGTTTGGAAAAGCCTTAATTCCAACTCCAGGCGGTGATAAAATCGGTAGAAGAAGATTAGATACTCACTTTATTGGATTGGAAAAATTAGGAGCTCAGGTTAACTATAATAAAGAAGGTAACTATTATGAGGTAATAGCTAAACAGCTTACCGGTAATTATATGCTTCTAGACGAAGCTAGTGTGACAGGTACTGCTAATGTATTGATGGCTTGTGTAATGGCTAAAGGTAAGACAACTATCTTTAATGCTGCTTGTGAACCTTATTTACTCCAATTGGCACGTATGTTGAGTCGAATGGGAGCTAAAATAGATGGTATAGGAAGTAATTTATTAAAAATTACTGGTGTTGATAGATTAGGAGGAACAGAGCATACTATGCTTCCTGATATGATTGAGATAGGTAGTTTTATTGGTTTAGCAGCAATCACAAAATCAGAAATTACCATTAAAAATGTACATTACGAGGAATTAGGGATTATTCCTCAAGTATTTCAAAAACTAGGAATACAAATGGAATTAAGAGGAGATGACTTATATGTTCCTGCTCAAGATTCATATCAAGTACAAAAGTATAGGGATGGAGCCATCCTTACCATTTCTGATGCACCCTGGCCTGGGTTTACTCCAGATTTAATTAGTATTGCTATTGTTACCGCTATACAGGCTAAGGGTAGTGTACTTGTACATCAGAAGATGTTTGAAAGTAGACTGTTCTTTGTGGATAAACTGATAGATATGGGTGCTCAGATTATTCTTTGCGATCCTCATAGAGCTACAGTGATTGGTAGTGATCATCAAAATAAACTACATGGTATACGAATGACCTCTCCAGACATTAGAGCTGGGGTAGCTTTGCTAATTGCTGCATTATCAGCTGAAGGAACTTCAATTATTGATAATATCGAACAAATAGATAGGGGTTATCAAAATATAGATGAACGTCTTAATCAACTAGGGGCAAAAATAAAACGCATATAAAACGTTTGATCATTATACCCGTACATTAATCCTTAGAAATCCTTGGTTTGTTCAATTGTATATTTTTCTTTTTATATTAGAAGTAATTTTAATCTTTTAATACTCATCTTGAAGATATCATGATATGAACAGTGCAAATCAAATTAATTCTAAGAAAAACAATTTAGAGATTGTTGAGCTTGATTTGCATTTAATAAAGATTACTATTAAAGGTGACTTGTCATTGGTTTCTCTGTTAGAAATTGAAAAATATTTTTCTAAAGAAAAGGAGAATAAGCAAACCATATATGTAATTCTCGATTTAAACGAATTTATTTCCATAGAGTTTAAGGCCAAGCAATATGTTTTTGAAAATAATTTCTTTCCACATAAAGGTTTCGAAATTCTTGTATATGGATTAAAGATAGGGTATAGTGCAAATTTGCATTTACTATTTCATAATGATTCCAATATTACTGTATTTGAATTTGATACTGAAGATCAGGCATTAATCAAAGCTAAAGAGTTAAGTAGCCTAGAGAAAATGAATACTTTAGCCATCGGACCTTCCTCATTTACTGGGATAATAAAGGATAATATTAAAATTATCGATAAGAGTTTTATTATGATTCATGATAAGAGTTGGAATTATCAGCACCCAAGCAATTCATATTATTATAAAATAGATCTCTTAGATGCCAATATTTTTATTTCTCGGCCAGTGGGTTATATAGAAGAAGAAAACTCCCTATCAGCAAATGTGCTTTTTGATAAAGTAGTTTATAAATTATTAGGAACGAAAGCCCATTATTATCGAATCCAGGATTATACGGAGGTATTGAGTAGTAGCTTGTCAGCTCGTAGAGACTTTACCAATTATATCATTAATAATATAAATCGAATAGATTTAATGGTTTTTTATGGTTTGAATTCATTTATGAAGGCCATTGTTAAGTTTGGGAAACTCATTCATCCAAAGTTCTATAAGGTGAAAATCGCTGATTCATTTGAGGAGGCAGTAAAGTTAGTTTTGAATCATAAATATGGCCAAACTTATTTTAAAGAAAACGCTGAAATTGAAGGAAATAAAAAGGAGAATGGTGATGTTTTTAATGAATTATTGGCTCTAAGAAAAGAAAATGAGAAACTTAAAATAGCTAGTGATGTAGAAAAAAGAAAGATTCTCGAAGCTATTGGAGGGGTTTTGTGGTCAGATGATTATGAAATGGAAAATGTTTTGGATAACCCTAGTAGTGATTATAAAGATATATATAATGCCTTAAAGGTGTTAAAGCAAGATATCAATGAGATTAATCAAAAGAGAGAGAAATCAACAAAGCAATTACTCAACCAAACTCAAATTTTGACTAAGGAAGTAAAGGATTGTAAAGAATTTATTTATCGAAGTAAAAATAGTAAAAAGGAATACTTTGATATGTTTAATTTTGAAATTCGTTCTCCATTACAAAGTATATTGTCTAATGTTGAATTGTTAAGTAGAAAAGATAAAACTAAAGAAAATAAGGAGGTGATATCGCAACTAATGGAGTCTAGTATTTTGATTAATAAGCGATTAAAACGGCACTTTGTATTAGGGGATTATCCCTATGATATAAAGGAATACTCCTCCACTGTTTTTAATGTTGATAAAACTATTCAATTAATAGTCAATGCGAATTTGGAGAATTCTATTAGTAAAGGCTTAAACTTGATAATTGAAAAGGATGAAATGGTTCCTAAATATTTAATTGGTGATGAGGATAAACTTCAATTAATTATTGAACAGTTTGTAACTAACGCGATATATTTTACGAATCAAGGGAATATTATTATTAGAACCAAATTGATAGAGGATTATGAGACTTCGGTAAAAATTTCTTTTGAAGTAGAAGACTCTGGTGTTGGAATGACGCAAGAGATGCCAAATCAGATAAGATTTGGTGAGGATTTGAATGATTTTTATACTTTAAATAGCCAAGGTGTTGGATTTGCTATACTCAAGCAATTAGCTGGAATTATTAATGGGGAAATAGGTGTAAAGAGTGTTGTAAATGAGGGTTCTATGTTTTTTATTCAAGTAAAGTTTAATAAAGGTGTATTTTCAAAAGAGATGAATTTAAAACCAAGGACTTTGGTGAAGAATCTTTTTTCTAAAAAGCTAAGCGATAAAAAATTACTCTTTATTCTCGAAGATTTTTCCTTAAAATCAGTGTATTTAAGTCAATTTGATGAAATTGGAATTCAAGCTAAATTTGCTAATAATAGAACTCACGCTTCTGCTCTTCTAAAAACAGGTAAATTAGACTTTATTTTGGTTGAAGCTCCAATAAAGCAAAGTGATGTATTTAACCTTCTTCATTTGATTCAAGAAAATTTAAAACTACAATTAGAGGCAAGTACTAAAGTTGTTTTCATTATGTCTTCGCCAGATATCAAATATAGAAATCAAATATTGAGTGATGGATGTGATGCCATCATCAATAAACCTTACCAAATATTTGAATTAAAAACATTGCTTGAAAGTTTAATAGCTTAGGTAGAAGAAGGAAACGGGGTTATGTTTCTAGGGTAAATGCTACTTTGCATGTAAGCCACATTCTTTTGATTCTGGGTCTTCCCACCACCAACGTCCGGCTCTAACATCTTCTCCTTCTTGTATAGCTCTTGTGCAGGGTTGGCATCCAATGCTTGGAAATCCTTGATTGTGTAATTTGTTATAAGGAATATTGTTCTTTTTAATATAACCCCACATATGTTCTTCGGTCCAATCGATTAGAGGGTTGAGTTTAAGAAGGCCATTATTTTCGTCCCATTCTACTATTTGCATATCTGTTCTAGTAACTGATTGCTCTCTTCTAAGTCCACAAATCCATACATCTAAGCCTTTAAATGCACGCTTTAGAGGCTCCATTTTTCGTGTATTGCAGCATTGTTTGCGATTTTCTATACTGTTGAAAAACAAATTAACACCTTTTTCATTCACCATCTTTTGAACCTCTTCATATTTTGGAAAATACACTTGAATATTAATTCCATATCTTTGGTTAGTTCTATCAATTAGATCATAGGTTTCTGGGAATATCCTACCAGTATCCAATGTGAAAATAGGAGTAGAGGAGTCCATTTGACAAATCATATGTGTTAGCACTTGATCTTCGGCTCCCATACTATTTGATAAAGCAATCTTACCTTTATACTCTTTTAAAAACCATGAAATTACTTCTTCAGGACTTTTGTTAGTTACTTTTTTCCTTATTTCAGAGATATCTGTTGGGGTCATAATGATTCAATTTTGCTGCAAATATATGGATTTCTCAGCGGTAATATATCAGTTATTATTCATTTTTAAATATGGAGAATAGTGATAAAAGAATGCTTTTAGTAGCCTAAGGTTTTAATGCCGATTTACATAGAAAAGTTTCCGAATTAGAATGTGCTATCTTTCTGAAATTCTGTTCTCCTAAAAATGCTCTTAGGTCAACTCCAAACCTTCTTTCGTCAGATTCGGTTTCTACCATGTAATAATCAGAACCAAATAATATTTTAGAATTGATTTTATCATCGCACATCAAGACCTTAAGAAGAGAAAAATAACTCTTGTCATTCATAGTGAAACTAATATCGGTATAGAAATAAGGATATTGCTCTAACATTTCTCTAATAATACTAAACCAATTATCTGGATTCCCAGGCTGCTCTATATATTCATTCCATTGGTCTCCAGAGCCAAAATGGGCAGCACAGATTTTTAAATCCGGAAAATCTGTCATTACATATTTGTAGTTGTTGGGATGTGTAAAATATGAACATAGTTCTTTCTTACTTTTCTTTTTTGTATCAATGTGTAGTTTGGATCTTTTTAGGAGCTCATAAATTTCGTTTTTACTTCCTTTATAATGCACTGGATTTTTCGGACTACAATGAGCTATCACTGGTAGTTTTTGTTTTTGACAATACTCATAAATAGGATAAAGTCGTTCATCATATGGAAATATACCAAGGGGAGGGTAGAGTTTAAGACCGTGAAAATCATGTTGCTCTATGTATTCTTTAAATATTTCTAAGCTATTTGGTCTACGGGGATCTATATGAATAAATGGTAAGACCTTATTGGGATATCTTTTTTTTACTGTGGCAAGTTCATCGAGTTGTTTTATATATGATCTTGGAACTTTACCTGCACCCATATAGGCCATGTCCATAGGAAGAATTGCAAAGCGAGTTTTTTCAGGATAGAATTTAGAGCATTCTTCAAATATCTTCTCTTGGCTTTTTAATTTCCCAATTTTGATAAATTTCACATATCGGTCAAGCAGATCTTTTTCCGAAAATGGATTTGCATGATTTAATAGCGTAGTGAAAATATTGGCACCAAAGTTACTAGCCAATAATCGAACCAATCCTAAAGGTAAGAATTTACGCGGAATATCTATATCTCGGAAAGTGTGGATATGCGAATTGTAAATGGTATATGACATGATGCGAGCGATTTTAAATGATTTGGGCTATAAAGTTAGTGTAAATCTTTATCCCATAATGGTTGTTCGTCTAAAATAATCCTCTTTTGTAAAAAAACAGGTGTGAATTGCAGGCATAAAAAAAGGCGGTAATCCTAAGATTGCCGCCTGTAAATATTTTAATATTGCTTATAAACAAGGATCAATAACTGTGAATATCATTTGGATTGCAGGGTTTTGACCACTATCCCATAAGATAATACCAGCGTATCCACTAGGAGGAACCACGTAACCAGCACCATTAACCATCACATCATTTAAGATGGTTAAAGCTTGTCCACTTGGTGTGAAAGTATCAGCATCAGTAATGCCCCAAATTACATCTTGAACAATTGCGTAGCTTGATGGGTTGTCATAATCCCAACCATCAATATAATCACCAATATGGTTGAAGAAATAGTTAACAATAACGGTTTCTTCAGATGTTAGTGGGAAATTATCAGGAAGTGTTGTTGATAAAGAATTATAAGCTGTGGTATTGCTAAAAGTTTGACCTAAACCAATTGTATTTTCTTTGTCTCCACAATAAACACCGAAAGTACCATTTGAAAGATTATAACCATTTCCTATACCAGAGAATGTCACATCAAAATATGTTCCTTGTGAACCAGGTGAAGAACCGCCAGTTACCATAGTGAATTCACCATCAGGAAGATTCATCCAGTAAGGGAAATTATAATCAGAATTCTGATATTGACAGCTACCAATTACAAAGTCAACAACACCGTCTTCTCCAGCATTTGGACCAACCTCGTCTTGAACGTCCCATACAGTAATCAATTCATAATCGAAAGTATCACCACTTGGAAGTAAAACCCATAATTCGAATGTAAAGTTATCTTCTTTGCTTAAGTCATTAGGCCAGTATATCTCTAAACAAGAACCAACACCTAAAAATGAAGTATTATCAAATACTCTTATAGGAGTAGACTCACCTTCTTTAAATACTTTAACTTGGAAAATGGCTGGCATATCCATTTGAACGCCTTCTGGCTGATCTGCATACAAACTTCCTGCAAAGTCTTCGTAACAACCGGTACAAATATCACCGAAGAAGCATAGTTTTTCAATTTTGATATCGTTAAATTGAAACCATGTGAAACCGAAAGATTCATAGAATAGGTCTTCAAAACATAATACATCAACTGTGATTTGTTTTTTGTAGAAAGCCTCAACAGCAATATTAAGATTTAATTTGTTTTCAATTAGATCATAATATTCGCTACCTGGTTGTGGAGATGCTTTAACTAAAATATCATCAGACTCATCAGCTGGAGTTCCGTTGATATTATAAACCAAGAAGCTAGACATAGTGTATTCACCAACAGGTAATTTGATAACTTGAGTTAGCATTTCACCATCTACAGTATAAATATCACTTGTATAAGTAACACCATCAATAACGAACTTTACATAATCCATTTCAATGTTTGCACATTCTGGAACATCACTTTTGAAGTTGAAGTCTGTTTGTTCAATTTTGAATTCAAAGCCAGATTCAGCAGGAGCTTGGTCTTGTTCTTTGTCTTTGTCGCAAGCTGTAAACAATAATGCTACTGCCGCGGTCATCGATAAAAGTAATTTTCTCATTTTATTTATTTTTAGTTTTGAAATTTTATTTAATTCCTGTTTTGATTATGCTTTTCCTACATTAATAATGATGCCAATTATGTAATGTATTGAAATACAGGATTTAATAATTTTGTATTCAATAAGGAAAGTGTCCATAGATTGGAATCAGTAAGCGTATTGGGAAAATATTATCGATTTTATTAACAGTCAGGTTTTAGATTTGTAATTTTTTATCAATTTAAATACTAATGAAAATAGAATTGCTTAATTGGCGTATAGTAGTCCTTTTGAATATTAATAAATGTTTTTAGTCATTGATGGATAATAAATCATTGGGTAGTTTGTTATAATTATTAATTTTGCAAAGAATCTATTTTAAATGAGAAAAGTTGTTTTATTAATTATTATTGGCCTTTTGGGCTTATTAAATGGTGTGAAGGCTAGTGAGAAGGATTATACGCTTCCTCCAGCCATTATATTGCCAATAGATTCTATTAAAGTATATGATTCTGGGACTTATTGGAGGTGGGAAGGAAGAACTCGTCTTAATATGAATACTATTTTATTAAGCAATTGGGCTGATGGTGGAGAAAGCTCTTTTTCTACAACAGCATATTTTGATTTAGTGGCAAAGTATGAGAAAGGAAATTTTAAATTTGAGAATTATTTAAATACTGCATATGGCTTACAATTATATAGATATTCTGGGACACGTAAATCTGAGGATAAATTAAATTTAAACTCCAGTGTTGCTCATCAATTTGTTAAGAATTATTTTTATAATGCCCAGTTAGATTTCAAAAGCCAATATAGTGAAGGTTTTAAATATCCTAATGATTCTACTGTGGTATCTGATTGGTTTGCACCAGCATACCTAACTTTGTCTTTGGGCATTGAAAATAAATCTATCGAAGGTTTATCTATGTTTTTTGCTCCAGTAGCAGGTAAACTAATATTTGTAATGAATCAAGATTTGGCAGATGCGGGTAGCTACGGTGTTAAAGCAGCTGTTAAGGATGAGGAAGGTAATATATTAGTTCCTGGTGATAATATAAAGGCTGAATTGGGGGTTAATATAAAATTAAGATATAGAAAAGAATTGTTTAAAAACATAGATGTAAGTTCAACTATGAATTTATATAATAACTATGCAGATCCTGACCCTTCTAATCAATGGAATATCGATGTGGATTGGGAAACACTATTCGATTTTACCATTAATAAGTATTTTGTAGCCAACCTTTACTTACATATGATTTATGATCATAATGTAAAAGTTCCTGAATATGAGGTGGTTGATGGTGATAGGATTAAAACTGGAGAAAGTATTAATTTACAAGTGAAACAAAATTATGGTTTTGGAATTGCATTTAAATTTTAATTCTTAACTGAGCTCTCACTTCTGTTTTATTTCCTCCTTCTATGGTATTTAATCCACTACCTATCTCGTTAACATTTTCGTACCATGTGTGTCCTAGCTTAAACCAGAACTGGAAAGTGGTGTTTATTCTGTAGTTGAAAACAAAATATGCACGGACTCCTCTATTATAATAGGCTGGTATGGAGAATACATAAAGCAAATCATTTTCGTAGGCGTATAATCTACTGTTATAGTCTTCTACATCGAAAAGCGCAAATCGCGTACTCATAGCTAAATTCTGATTTTTACTTTTATAATTAATATCTTGATAGATTAAAAAGCCTGGTTTTTGTCCCACATCTTTCGACTCAAATATCTGGTATTCAATTCTGTTTTTCAGCGTAAATAAAGGGTGTACTTGATAGGAAATATGATATCTTAAGCCATATTTTACTTGATTTTCAAGCCTTGATGTCATGGCATATTCTTCAGTATAATTCAGCATTTTGTTTTTATACTTGGCCCTGAATTGCATTTGTACTTTGCGGCTGTATTCATAATTTAACAAGGCCAAAAACTCACTTCCATAGGAAGGTGCATCTGTTCTGTAACGCAGCCAAGGAGAACTAAATAAGTCTACATAAGTATTAAGGTGTAGTTTTTTGGAGATTTGAAAACTTAAGCCTGTATAGATTCCTCTTTCGTTTTTATTGACTGTATTTTCTCCAAATGCTGCACCGAAAAGGTTGTTATACTTCTCATTATAATTTCTAAATAAAATGGCTAAGGCTACTCTATTACTCAAAGGGGCATTTAATCCAGCAAGATAAGCCAGCCCTCCATCAATATTATAACTGAATTCTCCAAAAAAATCAACATTTTTGAACCTAAATTGAAAATCTGAGCCAATCACTGTATTCTCATTTCCAGTGAAATTATAATATTGATAAGGGGTTCCTGTTGGTAATAATTCTTTATTGAGGATGGCATGAGAGGCAATAAGTCCAATGCTAAATAATTTTTTAGTGTATTTAATTCTTCCTCCCATCAATTGTACTTGAATGGAGTTTTTCTTTAAAAGCTCATTTACGGTTCTATGAAACCCTGTTCCATTAATGGATTCTACAAAATTGGTTTCCTGATCTTCGGCTCCATAATAACTAGAGGCGTCTTGTTCTTTAGAAGAATAGAATGCAGTGAATAACCAGCTTCCTTTAGAAATTTGGGCTGCTGCACCTCTTAAGAATTTGTTTTCGTCGGTAGAAGTATTAGCTTTTATGCCTCTTTCGTATTTCTTAATGTTCAGGGCATTGCTCGATTTTCCAAAGGCTAAGGATGACCACATATTTAAACCTTGTCCGAATTGCAGGTGGTAATCTCCAACTACTGCTTGGTCGAGGATTCCAATTTTTTGAACAAATAGATGAGCAGTGTAAAAATCAAAGCCTTTTTTTATTTTATCTCCAATTAATGAATCTAAAACGGGATGATCAATGTTTTCGAAAAACACTTCTCCAGCGTCTTTTTCAGCTACTAAACCGGCACTCACCATATTTGAGTACTTAAATTGATATTTTAAGTAATATTTATTAGCATCTCCCAAGTATTTTGAGTTAGGGCTTGCTGACCAGGTGGAATCGGTCCTGTTTTTATAACCTTCAGCTTCTTGCACCGTTCTCTGGTAACGGGTAAATATCTGATGACTACCATATTTGAATATTCTTGAAGGTTTTACCTGAACAGACTCCTCTAAGGGTCCTGCTTTAATAAAAGGAGTGAGGTTTATAATGTTTTGCGGACTAAAGCCATCAATAAGAAGAAGTTCTTGAGGGCTAAATACATATCCATTGCTATCAATATATTGTCGAAGGTTACGATATTGTAGCTCATCGAGTAAAAATAAGGAAACGAGGCTTTGGCTTTCTGTGGAGTTAATATTTACTGGGTTCTGATTTAAATCTAAAAATTCATCCAGTAAATCTGAATAATCAAATTCGGTCTCCGATTTTTCCGTTAAATCCTCAATGATATTTTTAATGACAGCCTCTTGAGAATAGGCCTGATAAGGTATAGAGAAAATTCCCAAAATGAGAATGATAAAAATCAGCTTCCAAATATGTAGGATTTTAAGATTCATTATTTCAAATTAAACTGTAATGAAACACGTGGCGTAAAGCCTAAAGTCTGATGATAACCTGTTCCAATATCCAAAATCAACCTGTCCCACTTCAATCCGAAACCAAAAGTATATAATCCGGGATTAGTGGCTACACCAATTCTTGCAATGAAACGCTCGACTATCATATACTGTAGTCCAAATTTATAAATAGTCTTTTGATCTAATACTTTTTCGGCTTCAGTGGCAAGATATAAGCGTTCATCAACTTGATAAAGGAGTCCAAGTTTGAAAGAAATGGGTATATCTTCTTTACTTTGTTCTCCTATCTGCATTCCGATAGGATTAAAGAGGTGAGCTCCGAGTTCTAGTTTTTCACTCAATTTACTATATAAACTCAATTCGAAACTTACTGCTTGGGCAGAACCATAGTCATTGCCAATAAAAGTTCTAAAATAATCTAGTTGTATTCCAATGGCTAAGTATTTACCTAATGTTTTACCATAGGCCAAACCAATTTTTTGTTCATTATATTGTTCGTAGCCGAAATACTTCATGTTGACACCGATACTACCAAATCCGGTAGGCATGGCAAATCCCAGTGTTTTTGTGCTCAGATTTTTATCTACAAAATAGCCTTGGTCATAATCTAAACCAATGGTCATTTTATTATAATAGGCCAATGCAGCTTGATTATTATGGAGATTGTTAAAATCAATACCTACCACACTAATGGTTCCTAAAGATGCAGATTTTGCACCAATGGATGTAGGATCGTGGGCAGATTTAACTTGCGCAGAGATTAACAAAAGAATTAGAAAAAACAGTTTATTTTTCATCTTATTGTTTATACTTTTATGATCATAAAAATAGGAAAAAATGAGCGTAAATAAAAACAACATAATTAGCTTTTTAAGTGAACTGAGTGAGAACAACCATAAACTATGGTTCGATGCCAATAAACAGAGTTATTTAGAGGCAAAACAAGAAATGGAGGATTTGGTTCAGAATGTGATTGAGAGAATAGCGGAGTTTGATTCTTCAGTTGCCGACCAACAAGCAAAAAAATGTGTTTTTAGAATTTATAGAGATGTTCGTTTTTCTAAAAATAAAGAGCCATATAAAAATAATATGGGTGGTTTTATAGTTCCTGGAGGTAAGAAGAGTGGCAAAGCAGGTTACTATTTACATTTAGAGCCAGGAAATAGCTTTATTGCTGGAGGAGTGTATATGCCAGAATCAGCCAATCTAAAGAAAATTAGAGAAGAAGTTTTGTATAATACCAAAGTTTTCAAAAGTATTATTGAGTCGGACAAGTTTGTTGAAACCTTTGGACAAGTGGAGGGGGAGAAATTAAAAAGACCACCAAAAGGATTTCCAGCTGATTTTGCCGATGTAGAATTACTGAAATTTAAAAGCTATACGGTGCTTCATAAAGTACCGGATGCAGAGGTGAATAATTCAGGATTTGTAAATCAGGTGATTGAGGCATTTAAAGTGATGAAAGACTTTAATCATTTCCTTAATCAGGCTATGGATTAGTGTTTCCTGAAGCAGTGAGTTATGCTTATGCCTAACTCCATCGGATTTGCAATCCGATGATATAATTAATACTAATTCCGAAATAAAGTTACTCTAAAAGATGATGAAAATTTAATTTAAACGACCGGATTGCAAATCCGATCTAGCTCGTTTGTGGTTATTATATCTATGGCACAGCTCTCCCGAGCAGTGCTACTTGAACTTATGTTTGCATTTATAATTTAGTCCTTCCGAAAAATTGTAAGCGTTCTTTAACTTTGGAGCTATTGTTATTATCCAATTCTTTTTGGGTTAAACGCCAAGTCCAGTTGTCATCAGAAACAGTACCTGGTGAGTTGAACCTGCAACTTTCTGTTAAACCCCAATAATCTTGAATGGGAAGTATGAGTAATTTGGCTGGACCACTGAGGATTCTGTCCACTAACCAAACCACATGAACTTGTTCAACCGTCACTCCGTAATATTTACAGAGGTGTTCAAAAGCATGAGGAGAAAGTGTTTGTAACCAGCCATGTAAGGTGTCGTTATCATGTGTGCCACTATAATATATGTCTTCATTTGGGGCATTATAGGGGAGGTGTTGGTCTTGTATATGTCCACCAAAGGCAAATTGTAGAATTTTCATGCCTGGAATTTTAAAGTCTTTCCTCAAAATTTCAACCTCCTCAGAAATATCTCCAAGGTTTTCGGCTATGAGTCCATTTTCCTTAATACCAGCTATCGCATCTAGTAATTCTTTCCCCGGCGCTTTAATCCATTGTCCATATCTTGCTGTAGGATGGTCACCGGGAACAGACCAATAAGCTTCTATGGCTCTAAAATGATCGAATCGCAAATGATCATACATTTCTAATTGGTGTTTGGTTCTTGCTTTCCACCATTGGAAATTGCTTATTTGATGTGCTTCCCATTCATAGAGAGGAAAGCCCCATAATTGCCCATCTTGCGCAAAGAAATCTGGAGGAACACCAGCTACAGCTTTTGGATTTAAATCATCTTCCAATTGGAATAAATGAGTTTGACTCCAAACATCGGCACTATCATAACTCACATAAATGGGCATGTCCCCAATAATTTTGATGTTTTTCTGATGTGCATATGCTGTGATTTTTTTCCATTGCTTGAAAAATACAAACTGGATAAACTTATAAAATTCAGCAGATTCCATAAAAGGGAGTTTGTCTTCTCGGGAAAGCTGATTGTAAAACTTATATTGATCAGTCCATTGGGTCCACATGCTTCCTTCATGATGGTCTTTTATGGCCATGAAAAGAGCATAGTCATTCAGCCATTTGGAGTTTTGGCTCAGAAATAAATCGTAATCTGTAAGTAGTTTATTATCTGCATACTTATAAAAGTTATTGAAAGCAGTTTTTAGAGTGTTATGCATTAGCTCCTCTACTATTTGATAGGAAACACGGTCTTCCTTCTCCCGAGAGGGCAAAGGCATTTCTGTTCTGTTCAAAAGTTTCATGTCAAATAATTGATCAGGATCAATTAAAGCAAAATATCCTGCAAAAGCGGAGGGTGAGGAGTAGGGTGATTTTACAAAATCTACTGGATTTAAAGGTAGAATTTGCCAATGTGTAAATCCACATTCCGATAAATAATCGATAAAATTAAAGGCAGATTTACCCATTTGTCCTATTCCATAATCTCCGTTTAAAGAGAATAAAGGACATAATACTCCTGATGTTCTGTTCATAGTAATCTTAAATTTCGATATTTATTTTCAAGCAAAATATTATTAATTGAAAATAAAAAAAATGGTTTGTTTTTTTTGCAAAGATAAGCTCCCTTAGTTTTATAACTAAGGGAGCTTAGGCTTTAACAATTTCTTATCACTGCTGTAAATGGATAGCTTTTATTTTACAATGGCATCTTTATCTTTTACAAAGAAAACAGAAGCGGCACCTAATATCATAAATACACCTGCAATGACAATAGCAATGATGGCTTGTGAATCATAAAGCCTTTTAACGATAGGTCCACCAAAAACTCCATTTACAATTTGAGGAAAAGTGATGAAGAAATTAAAAATGCCCATATAAATTCCCATCTTTTTCACAGGAATAGAACCAGCAAGAATAGCATAAGGCATGGCTAAAATACTAGCCCAAGCAAATCCAATTCCTACCATTGAAAGTAGTAACCAATCTTTATCTGTAATAAAATACATACTAATTAATCCCAATCCACCAGCAATAAGTGAAACAGCATGAGTTCTTTTTCTACCAATCTTGGTAGCAATAAATGGTAAGAGGAGGGCGTAGAACATAGCTACTCCGTTATAAACAGCAAATAGGGTGCCTACCCAGTTTCCTGCTTCATTATATTCTGCAGATGAAGCATCGGTGATATCGAGACCATAAATATGTTGTGCAATGGCGGGTGTAGTGAAAACCCACATGCTAAATAGAGCAAACCAACTAAAGAACTGTACCACTCCCAACTGTTTCATGGTTGTGGGCATATTTTTGAAATCGTTGAAAACTTCTAAAAAACCAGATTGTTTTTTTGCTTTAATAATTTCTTCCCCTTCTTCTATCTCTCCTTTTTCTATGGCTTCTTGTCTAGCAAATTCCTCAAAATCTTCTGGAGGATATTCTTTGGTTCTAAAAACGGTCCATAAGATAGTAGCAATTAAAACAGCTGCACCTATATAAAAACTGAAAATAACATTGTCGGGGATTCCACCAGTGACGCTTTCCTTACTTATACCAACCCATTCGGCAAGTATATAAGGCATAAATGAGCCAAAAACGGCACCAATTCCTATAAGGAAAGTTTGTATGGAAAAACCAAGTGTTCTTTGATCGGATGGAAGTAAGTCAGCAACAAGAGCTCTAAATGGCTCCATGGAGATGTTAATACTGGCATCCATAATCATTAGCATACCAGCTCCAATAATCATTGGTGACATATATACGGCAAGATTCCCGGAGTTAGGCATCAAGACGAGTGCGATGGAGGTCAAAACAGCACCAAACAAAAAGTAGGGGCGACGTCGACCGAAGCGATTCCATGTTTTATCGGAAAAGTGACCAATGATAGGTTGAACTATCATTCCGGTTAAGGGAGCAGCAAGCCAGAACCAGGAAAGGTGCTCAACATCGGCACCAAATGTGCTTAATATTCTGCTTGCATTTGCATTTTGAAGGGCGAAACCGAACTGAATTCCTAGGAATCCAAAGCTCATATTCCATATTTGCCAAAAACTGAGTCTTGGTTTTTTTTGCATATTAAAAGTTTTGTATTTGTATTTATTTGGTTCGAGCCCAAAATTAATAATAAAACTTTATTGCGCAAGACACAAATAGGGGATAAATTCTAAAATGAATTTATGATAGTCTAGAAAAAAATTTAGAGCTGTCCTTAATTTATTGTTTTAAAGAAACTGTCAATATTGGTAGTTAATGTAAAGAAGTTATAAGAAGGGCCGAGGTATTGAGCACTACGAGAATAGGCTACTTCGAATTTATAAACTTTTACACCTAATCCCCATGACCAACCTACAGTTCCGGGTTTGCTTTCTATGGCCATTTCTTGTCTTCTTAAATAATTATAGCCAATTCGTAAACGGATAACTTTAAATGGTCTAAGTTCGGCTCCAATCACAATATGACGCATTAATTTGTCACTAAAATCAGCTATTCCACTTTTAGAACTTTCTTCACTATTAAACGAACCAGATGATGATTCTGTTTCTGGGTAAGTTAAATCCCATTTCTGAAGATTCGTAAATAACACAGAAAAAGTTAATGGAATATGTTGTAAGGTCTTAGAAAGACCAGCTTTTATTTCGAAAGGAAGGGTTTCGTTATAGCCATTATAGGTAGTAATTTGACGACCAATATTGCTAAAGATTAATGAGGCTGTAAATTTTGCCTTTTCATTATAATAGGTTCCTGCCACATCAACAGCTAAACCAAAACTATTATAACTTTCTAAGCTACTATAAATTCCTTTTAAATTGGCTCCAATGAAGAAAGTACTATCTAAAGAACGTCCCCAACCTATATTCATGGCATATTCGCCAGCTGAGAAATTACCTTGCACATCGCCGGTTTCATTCGCATAATCGAATGTTCCATAATCAATAAACTGCATGGTTCCAACAAAACTTCCAATTTTATTGAAATGTCTACCATAGGTAGCATATCCATAATTAACATCGGAGTGATAATCCACAAAACTCATCCCAAGGTTATTGTGCATTTTAGGATTAATCAAGGAAGGATTGGCAACAGCCATATTAATGTCATTATCATTAATGGTTGCAAAATTTCCTCCTAGACCTGCTATTCTGGCTGAGTTTGGAAGCGTAAGGAATTTATAAGTATGTTTTTCTCCACTTTGTGCAAATGCTAAAGTGCCAAATAAAAGAGATGTCAGAAGTAAGCTTAAAGTAAATTTTCTCACAATAAAATATTTGTTTATGAATTGCTCTACTAACGATGTTTATAATGGTTATATTGTTCCAAATTAAAAAAACATCTTCAAAAAATGAGCAGATGCAAATATATTAAATCCTATGAAAAAGAGTTGTATTTTAAATGGCTTATTACTATAGTAATTAGCTAGTTTGTGTTTTTTACAAAATTAGTGTGAATATCATTTATTATTGCCTTGTTAATGAGATTGTTGGATTTGGGTTTGTCTTTAGGCAAACCAATAGATTTAAAAAAAACAATTGGAGCTTAAACTATTTACTATTTTTAAAGTCTAATTCCTTTGCAACCATTTTTAGCCCTAATTATTAATATTAAAAAGTATTAATACGTGAGGATTAAGAATGGATATATGTCTGAGGTTTTAATAGAATTGTATCTTTGTTCAAAATTTACACAAACTGTATAATAAAAAGAATACTCATGAAAAAATGGTGGTCATTGGGCTTATTGGCAATAATAATAGTTATTTCTTCTTGTACAAAAAAAGAGGGTGAAGGCGGAACAGCATCTATTTCGGGCACAGTAAATATGAAATTGGTTAGTGATGATTTTCAAACCACTTATGCTAATTTCCCAGCTCTATCTCAAGATGTTTATATCGTTTATGGTGATGATGATTTCTATTCTGATAAAACAGAAACTCATTATGATGGAACATATCATTTTGGATATTTGAGAAAAGGTAATTATCGTGTATATACTTATTCTGATGATAGTACAGGTCAATCTACAAGTGGTAAAGTTGTAGTAGAGAGAGATGTTGCTATTAAAAAAAATGGAAAAAAAGTCACTGTTGAGGATATGTTGGTTTTGGATAAAGTAACAAATTATGAAGGGTCAAACTCCATTTCTGGAAGGCTTTTTGCTTATGACTATAATTCAGAGATGACTATTTTAAAAGATAGTTTTTATGTGAGAAATGAATACGTTTATATAGCTCGTAAGCTTGATAATTATTATTTTGATAGAATTAGAACCTACCATGATGGTTCTTTTGTATTTCAATTATTACCACAGGGTGAATATGAAATATTCGCTTATAGTCGTGATCCTGAAATGTTGGATCCTCAAGATGAAATACCGGTCATTATTAATGTTAACATTGAAGAGAATAATCAAGCAGTTAATGTTGGTAGGTTAGATATAATAGATTAATATGAGTGATTTAAAGGAAGCTATTGCAGTAGTTGACAAGATGGAAGCTATTTCGTTGAAAGAAATGGATAGAGTGAGTTTGATGGATAGGGTAGATACCAAGTTCTATTTTGATGAAGAATATCTAGCTCCTATTCTAGAATCTATAAGGCAGTATTATCATGTACTAGAAATTGAAGGCATTAGAATAATGCCCTATGAAAGTGTTTATTACGATACTGCAGATAGGCAAATGTTGCGTTGGCATCAAAATGGGAAACTGAATAGATATAAGATTCGTCGAAGAAAATATATGTTGACAGGTCAGGATTTCTTAGAAATAAAATTCAAATCCAATAAAGGAAATACTGAGAAAACTAGAAGGTTATATAATGTCAATACAGAAAAGGATAAGAAGTTTATCCTTGAAAATACTCCTTTTAGTATGAATGATCTCGAACATGTGCTCAATAATAGCTTTCAAAGAATCATGTTGGTGAATAGAATAAGTGCTGAACGTGTAACCATAGATTTGAATGTGAGCTTTGGGGAGAGTGACAATGATGAAATGACTAAATTAGAGAAATTAGTAGTTTTAGAGGTAAAGTCGGAGCGTTCTGGTGGAATGAGTGAAATCCAGCGTAAGCTAAAGGAGTTTCATATCTATCCAAATGGCTTTAGTAAATTTATCACTGGTATGTATATTTTTCATAAAGATCTTAAATTTAATCGGTTTAAGAGACGGTTTTCTATGATCAGTAAAACCATGGGAACTGACTCTTTATAAGCAAATTCAACCAAAATGATTAATCAATTAGTCTATAAATATTTATCTATCTTACTTTTTGTGATGATTGGGTTTGTAATAGCATTTCCAGTTACTGCTCAAGAGGAGGATTTTCAAATCTGGGGAGATATTTCAGCGAAATATAAAATCAATAAGAAGTTTCGATTGGATACCCAACTGGGAATTAGGACGAGAGAAAACTCGGAATTATTAAAACAATACCACTGGGACCTAGGTGTGAAATACAAGTTAAATAAACGCTTTTCTTTAGGAACTCGATATCGTTTTATTGATTATTACGAATTTGGTAAGACCTCTATTCATCGATGGAATTTAGACTTGGTTTATGATAATAAATTTGGACGATTCTCTTATGATATTCGTGGACGCTACCAACAACAATGGTTTTATAGCAATTATAAACAGGAATATAGCGAACAATTATTTCGTTCAAAGTTTGAGCTCAGCTACGATGTTAGAAAAAACAAGATTGAGCCTTTTATCGCCATTGAACATTATCTAGGTTTAAATGGTGAATTGAAATGGTTAACTGCGCAAATGCGATATACTATTGGAGCCAGTTATCCAATAAATAAATGGTCGGACTTAAGCTTGGCATATAGAATTCAAAGAGAATATTACAAATATATGCCATTGCGAGCTTATATTTTATTGGTTTCCTATTCTGTTGATTTGAATTAACGAAAAACATTGATGATTTTTGTTTTTCATTTATTACTAGCGTCTACCAAGAACCTAAATATCTTGTTTTGCTTAATAAGGAAACAGCAGGTTTGAGACGTATGAACCGACCGAAGGGAGCTCACGAACGCAGGAAAATATTTATCTGTGAGAACTCTGAAAACAAATAGTATGCTAATGTAATTGCGATGTGCTGAACTTATTCGAAGTAATTGGTTTCAGTACAAGTCTAACAAGAAAAGACGGCATATTATGGCAAGCAATAAAGCTACTTCATCCACTCGAATAACTGATAATGCTCCCCATTCATACCAACTTTGCTATAGGTATTTTGAGCTGAAACATTAGTTTTATCTACATAAAGTCTAAGTCCTCCAATAGTAACGTCTTCTTTTACAATTGTTTTTATATGTTGATAGACCTGACTGAATACACCTGTTCGCCTGTATTCTGGAATCACAAATACACTTTGTATCCACCAAACTTTGGCATTTCTCCAATCGCTCCATTCGTAGGTAATCATTAATGAAGCAATTACTTTATCATTATCCTTGGTTATAAAATACTGGCCTAAACTCTTGTCGTTGAAAACTGCGGAAACTCCTTTTAAAACAGTAGGTTTGTCAAGATGAATAGACTCTGTTTCGAGAGCCATCCTTAACTGAAAATCAGTTATAATTTCTATATGTTTTTCTGTGGCATTTGTGATTTGATAGTTCATAATTACGATTTTTTTGAGATAAGGAATAAACCCAAGAACATAATTGCTCCATTGATAATTAAGAGTTCAAATCCGATTTCGTATCCATCTATAATTTGAGGAGCGTAAACTTTAATAAAATAAGAGAGAAGCGGAGCAAGAATAGCGATAAGTGGAGTCCACGAGTCTTTAATTCTTCGTTTTGTAAATAATCCAAAAGCAAAAAGGCCAAGTAGTGGCCCATAGGTATAGCCAGCAATAGTGAATAATTTTGTTATAATCGCCTGGTCATTAATTAATTGATAAGCAGAAATTACTAAAACCAAAACAGCAGCCATTCCCAGGTGAACTCTTTTTCTTTGCTTTTCTTTATCTTTTATAGTGAGCTTGGTATTTCTTTCAATTCCGAGAATATCAATAGAAAAAGAGGTGGTTAATGAAGTTAAAGCACTATCTGCACTAGAATAAGCTGCAGCAATAAGCCCAATGATAAAAACGACTCCTGCACCTATTCCTAAATGATCTAAGGCGATGGTTGGGAAAAGATTATCTGTAGTTCCTTCTATGATAATTCCTTTGGTTTGAGCATAATAAAAAAGAATTCCTCCAAGGCTAAGGAATATGAAATTTACAGGAACCAAAGCCCAGCTTAAAGAGATGATATTCTTTTGAGCTTCTTTTACATTTTTACAGCTTAAGTTTTTTTGCATCATATCCTGATCTAAACCAGTCATCACAATGGCAATAAAGGCTCCAGAAAAGAATTGTTTAAGGTAATGTGTTTTGCTATTCCAATTATAATTTACCATTTTGGTTAAGCCTTCGGCATCAATGCTTTGGTATAAGTTTCCAATGCTGATTTGTAAATCATCAGAAATAAAATAAATAGTTATACCTACAGCAAGAAGCATAAAAGTAGTTTGAAGGGTATCTGTCCAGACAATCGTCT
Organism: Lentimicrobium sp. L6; assembly: GCF_013166655.1. Lineage (NCBI taxonomy): Bacteria > Pseudomonadati > Bacteroidota > Bacteroidia > Bacteroidales > Lentimicrobiaceae > Lentimicrobium > Lentimicrobium sp. L6. The sequence continues at coordinate 27,579 of NZ_JABKCA010000019.1, read as the reverse complement.
TTATACCTGCTTGATAAGTATAGAGTAGAATGAGGCCAACAAATCCAAATACAGTAATCCAAAATGGAATTCCTAAAGCATTGAACACAAATAATTGAAGTACATTTATCACTAAAAACATTCGAAAAGAAGCTCCGATAATACGAGATAATAAAAAGAAAGAGGCTCCAGTTTTATAACTAGAATTACCAAATCGATCCAATAAATAGGTGTAAATGGAGGTTAAATTGAGTCGGTAATATAAGGGTAGTAATATTTTAGAAATAGCAAAATATCCCAATAAATATCCCAAAACAATCATCATATAGCTAAAGCCATTTGAACCAACTGTTCCTGGGATTGAAATGAAAGTAACACCACTTAATGAGGCGCCAATCATTCCGTAAGCCACCACATACCATGGCGATTTTTTATCTCCTAAGAAGAAACTTGAGTTACCTGCTTTTCTACTTGTCCACCAGCTGATGACAAATAATAAAAGCGTATAAAGTGCAAAAACAAGCAATATGGTTGTGTGAGTCAAGTTGTTTTATTTAAGTAGATTAGAAACTTCAGTTAAAGTTTTGATTGAATAATTACTCAGTGTTAAGTCGGATTCAATGGTATGCTCGTTTTGCAAAAGGATAGCAGTCATTCCAGCATTTTTAGCGAAGTTCATATCGCTAGCCGTATCACCAATCATCATACTTTTGCTCATGTCTATTTCTGGGAAATCTTCTTGAGCTTTTAAAGCCATCTTTATACCTGGTTTCCTACAATTATCGGCTTCGGATTTCAGCATGGGACAATAATAGAATGCATCAATATGGCCATGGTTTTCTTCTACCAATTTCCCAAATTGCTCATGAATATATTGTAACGAATCGGCTGACATTAAACCTTTACCGATACCTTGTTGGTTAGTGACTATGATGATACGATCGAAATAGCTACTGAAAACAGTAATAGCTTCTAATACACCGGGTAGTATTTCAAAATCTTCCCATTTAGTAATGTAGCCGCCAACCTTTCGCTTATTGATCACCCCATCTCTATCGAGAAATAAAAATCGTTTAGTGGTAATAGTATTCTGCAAATTCATATTTTGCTTTTTCTAAGTCTTTATTTTCTTCCATTGTGATAAAATATTGTCTACATGCCAAACAATATTGAGGATTTTCTTTATATTCTTTTTTGAGGTAATCATTAAAGAGAGAGAAGCTTAGCTTGGCAAATTGTTTCTTAAAGTAGACTTTATTGATAAGCCAAGTGTTTGTATTGTAGGCGTTTTCCTCTTCTGTAATAATTGATTCGGATATATTAGTGATTTTTCCTTTGAAATCTAAAAATAGCTTGATTTTATCAATTTCATAATCTGTTGTCTTTTTTCCGATGAGAAGAATTTTAGAATCTCTCATTCTTCTAAAATCATCGGCTTTTCTTAAATTCAATCTGAAATAATTCTTTGCAGAGAATACAAAAGCAAAGGTGTCTTTTATAAAATCTAAGGCATTGAATATATTCCCTCCATTTCCGAATTTAGGATGCCAATCTAGATAAGTTATTTTTATATCCATGTATTCTTCACCAAAAAGACGTTGAACTCTATTGTCATTTTCTGGGATTAAGAATACAATATGCTTGAAGAGGTTTTCCGCCAAATAGCTGAGTTGATAATGTAAGAATGGTTTTCCTTTTATCTCTTCAAATAATAGTTGATGATTGTTTTTTAAATCATCTGGATCTAAAATAATTATCGCTTCATTGGTCATTTCTAGGAAACATTTTTTGTTCAACAATCTCACAAAGGCTGTGGCCTAATAGCATATGGACTTCTTGTATTCTTGGAGTATCCGTACTAGGTATCTTAAATATCATATCAGCTACTTCATTCATTTTTCCACCAGTTTCACCTGTGAAAGCTACTGTAAGGACCCCTTTTTTATTGGCCTCTTCAAATGCTCTAATTACATTTTTAGAGTTTCCACTGGTAGACAAGCCTATCAATACATCGGCAGGTTGGCCAAAAGCAATGAATAGTCTAGCATATATTTCATCATAGCTATAATCATTAGCTACAGCAGTAAGGTAGCTGGTGTTCACATGAAGTGCTTCAGCCGCAAGAGGAGGTCTATCGTAATAGTATCTTCCGCTGAGTTCTGCCGCAAGGTGTTGTGCATCGGCTGCACTGCCTCCATTTCCGCAAAAATAAACGCGTCCTCCTTTTTTAAAACTATCGACTACTTTTTGGGCTAATATATTTAAATCACTAGTAATACTAGGATGTTCAAGTACTGTCTTTTTTAACTCTATGCTTTCTTTTAAAGCTTTTTCTACTGACATATATAATTGTGTTTGCTGCAAAACTACACATTTATTTTATTTTTTACGGAGCTTATATGCTGATTCTAAAAAACTAAAAAATGCTATTTATAAATGGTCTTTTTAGACTTTTTTATCTTTTCAAATCCCTTCGTTTTTATTAAATTTGCCTTTTATAACAAGCATATTTGAAAATAATAAAAACACAATTTTATGGCATTCGATATAGAAATGATCAAAGGAGTTTACTCTAAGCTCGCTGAAAGAGTAGATACTGCTAGAAAAGTGGTTGGAAAACCATTAACACTGGCCGAGAAGATTCTTTATTCTCATCTTGATGAAGGAAACCCAACAGAAGCTTTTTCAAGAGGAGAGTCTTATGTTGATTTTACTCCAGATAGAGTTGCTATGCAAGATGCTACGGCGCAAATGGCTTTATTGCAGTTTATGCAAGCTGGAAAACAAACAGCAGCTGTTCCTTCTACAGTACATGCCGATCACCTTATTCAAGCAAAAATTGGTGCTGGTAAAGATTTACAAGAAGCCATCAATAAAAATAATGAAGTATATAATTTCTTAGAATCCGTATCTAATAAATATGGTATAGGTTTTTGGAAACCTGGAGCAGGTATCATTCATCAAGTAGTTCTAGAGAATTATGCATTTCCTGGGGGAATGATGATAGGTACAGATTCTCATACAGTAAATGCCGGTGGTTTAGGTATGATAGCTGTTGGAGTTGGTGGAGCCGATGCTGTTGATGTCATGGCTGGTATGCCTTGGGAACTGAAATTTCCAAAGTTAATTGGTATTAAATTGACTGGTCGATTAAATGGATGGACCGCTGCAAAAGATATTATTCTTAAGGTAGCTGGAATACTCACTGTAAAAGGTGGAACAGGTGCTGTTGTTGAATATTTTGGTGAAGGTGCTCAATCTTTATCAGCAACCGGAAAAGGAACCATTTGTAATATGGGAGCTGAAATAGGAGCAACCACCTCTACTTTTGGTTACGATGAAAGCATGGAGCGTTATTTACGTGCCACAGATAGAGCCGATGTTGCTGATTTGGCTAATGGCGTAAAGGAATATCTTACTGGCGATGAGGAAGTATATGCCAATCCAGAAAAATATTTTGATCAAGTGATTGAAATTAATTTAGATGAATTAGAGCCCAGTGTGAATGGTCCATTTACACCAGATTTACAAACTCCAGTTAGCGAAATGCGTGCAAAAGCAGAAGCTAATGGATGGCCTTTAAAAGTGGATTGGGGTTTAATAGGTTCTTGTACCAACTCTTCTTATGAGGATTTGGCTAGAGCAGCTAGTATTGCTAAGCAAGCTGTTGATAAAGGCTTGGTTGCAAAAGCTGAATTCGGAATTAACCCTGGGTCTGAGCAAGTAAGGTTTACAGCTGAAAGAGATGGTTTGATTAAAATATTCGAAGATTTAAATGCTAAAATCTTCACCAATGCTTGCGGACCATGTATTGGTCAGTGGGATAGAGATGGAGCCTCAGATGCTAAGAAAAATAGTATTGTTCATTCTTTCAATAGAAACTTTGCCAAGCGTGCTGATGGAAATCCAAATACCCATGCTTTTGTAGCTTCTCCTGAAATGGTGGCTGCTATTGCTATTTCTGGTGACTTAGGTTTCAATCCGTTAACAGATAAGCTGATTAATAAAAATGGTGAAGAGGTGATGTTAGATCCTCCAAAAGGAGATGAATTGCCAACTAATGGTTTTGCTGTTGAGGATAATGGTTACCAAGCCCCATCGGCTGATGGAAGTGGTGTTGAAGTTGTAGTGAGCCCTGATTCAGAGAGATTACAGTTATTAACTCCGTTTGAGCCATGGAATGGTGAGGATATTAAAGGCATGAAACTTCTGATTAAAGCTAAAGGAAAATGTACTACTGACCATATTTCTATGGCTGGCCCTTGGTTGAGATTTAGAGGACATTTAGATAATATTTCCAATAATATGCTCATTGGTGCAGTTAACTATTTTGGTGAAGCTACCAATGAAGTAGTGAATCAGTTGACAGGTGAAAAAGGAGAAGTGCCAGCCGTTGCAAGAGCATATAAAGCTGCTGGTATGGGAAGTATTGTAGTGGGAGATGAGAATTATGGCGAAGGTTCTTCTAGAGAGCATGCAGCTATGGAGCCACGTAATTTGGGCGTTAAAGCTGTTCTCGTTCGTTCTTTTGCTCGTATCCACGAAACAAACTTAAAAAAGCAGGGAATGTTAGGTTTGACATTTGCTAATCCAGCCGATTTTGATCTGATCAAAGAAGATGATAATATCGACATTATTGGACTTACTGAATTTGCTCCTGGAAAACCATTAACAGTGGTATTAAACCATGCAGATGGAACGAAGGATGATATTTTAGTAAACCATACTTATAATCAAAGTCAAATTGATTGGTTTAAAGCAGGAAGTGCTTTGAACTTGATTAAAAAGCAGAATGCTTAAACTATGATTAGTAAGGTTCTGTAAAAAGAAAAGCCGAGAACATATTTGTTTTCGGCTTTTTTTATGTGTGAAATCGAATTTGGGTCAGGGCAGACTCATATCTTTAGGTTCATGATTTAGAATCGACATATATTTTAATAAAGAGAAAATCTAAGCACGGATTCCGCTAACCGAAGCGAAGCGAGCTCACTGAAAGTAATTTTCACAAATTAACACGGATAAAATAAAAGTAGGCGTTTGCCCTGGAATTTGGGTTTTAAGGGATTTGGTATTTGAATACTTTTTTATACTTTTGTCCATCTTTCCGAATCTCTTGTGTGAAATCACTCTAAATAAGTATCTAGTATCGCGAATACCTAAATTATTGTTAAATTTGCAGCAAACAAACCTATCATGTCAAAAGTTGTAAATATATCTGAAGCTGCTTCACTAGCCATACATGCGGTTGTGTTAATAGCAGCTAGTGATAAACTCATTAACGTAAATCAAATTGCAGAGGCTACTGGAGCTAGTAAGAACCACCTGGCAAAAGTGATGCAAAGACTCGGAAAGCAAGGCTTGGTTGCTTCAAGTAGAGGTCCTAATGGAGGATTTAAGCTCAAGAAGAAACCCAATGAATTCACACTTTATGATATCTATGAAAGCATAGAAGGACCAATAGAAATTGAAGGTTGCCCTATGGAACGTCCCGTTTGTCCTTTTGATAAATGTTTGATGGGTGGAATTATACATAAAGTTACTTCTGACTTAAGAACTTATTTGGAAGCAGAAACTATTGATAAGTATATATAGCCCAGTCTATTGAGTCCTATTTTATATATTTGTTTGCCTGTTCTGAATGAATATGAAAATCTCCCTGATTTATTAAAATCTTTCAGATTACAAAGTTATCAGAACTTTAAGCTTATTGTTTGTGTGAACCAAGCTGATGAATGGTGGAAACATGATGAGAAACTTGAGATTTGCCATGATAATGCCAATAGTATAAAGTTTTTAGAGGAGTCTAGTGATTTAGATATTCATATTATTGATAGAAGCTCTATTGGAAAAGGTTGGATTGGTAAAAAGAAGGGAGTGGGTTGGGCAAGAAAGTTAAGTATGGACTACGCTTCTGAGCTTGGGGAAAAGAAAGATATTATTCTTTCTGTAGATGCCGATACTTATTATCCTCCGGACTATTTTGAGTCCATTATTTCTATTTTCAGTAATGATAAATCATTTTCTGCACATAGTAATCCTTATTTCCATCGTTTGACTGGTAAGCAAGAAGAGGATAGCGCAATATTAAGATATGAGCTCTATATGAGAGTGTATGCCATTAATATGTTGCTCATATCAAATCCTTATGCCTTTAGTGCTATTGGTTCAGGAATGGCTTCTTCAATTGAGAATTATACTAAGATTGGTGGAATCAGTCCCAAAGCCAGTGGTGAAGATTTTTATTTTTTACAACATATGAGAAAGATGGCTCCTCTTCATCAATATAATGAGGTGAAGGTATACCCACAAGCTCGTTTTTCTGATCGTGTGAATTTTGGCACAGGTCCTGCAATGATAAAAGGGAATAGTGGTGATTGGTCGAGTTATCCTTTTTACCCTCCTCCATTATTTCAACAAATCAAGCAGAGTTATAATGTTTTTTCTAAACTCTTTTTAAAAGATATTGATTTTCCGATGTCCGAGTTTTTAAAGAAACAATTGAAAAAAGAGGATCTATGGTCGCCACTGAGAAAAAACAATAAAAAAGAAGAAAAATTCATTCGTGCCTGTGAAGAATTGGTAGACGGATTACGTATTCTCCAGTACCTCAAAGAAAAGCACACTTCTTATTCAAAAGGAGATCTTGAAGATTTACGTTTAAACTTGAAATGGTTTGCGGAAAACGATGAAGAATTTGCTTCCTTTTATCTCGATTTTTCAAATACTGATACCCCTCTAAATAAGGAGAATATGATTATTTTGAGAGAGGAATTGACGAAATTAGAATATAAATACCGCAGGATACAATCTTTGTCTTAAATTTGCACTTTTAATTCATTTATGATAACAATATTAGGACCCACAGCCACCGGAAAAACTAGCTTTGCTGTTTATGTGGCCGCTCAATTAAATGGAGAAATCATCTCCGCAGATTCCCGTCAAGTGTACCAAGGAATGGACATAGGAACAGGGAAAGATCTTAGTGAATATGAATACCAAGGTCGACAAATTCCTCATCATTTGATTGATATCGTTGAGGCAGGATATGAGTATAGTGTTTTTGAGTTTCAAAGAGACTTTTTAAAGGCTTATGAGCAAATAGAGCAAAATGGAACTTTCCCTATTCTCTGTGGTGGTACAGGAATGTATATAGAATCTGTGCTCAAAGGCTATAAACTGATTAATGTTCCAGAGAATGAATTATTAAGAGAGGACTTAGAGTTAAAATCCGATTTAGAACTAGAAGAAATTCTGGAGAACTTCAAAGCATTACATAATACCACGGATGTTTCTGATCGCGATAGATTATTAAGAGCCATTGAGATTCAAACTTATTATGACGAAAATCCTGATCTAGATACCAGCTTCCCTGAGATCAATACGATTATTCTTGGTTTAGATTTTGATAGGAGAGTAGTAAGGTCAAGAATTACAGATCGGTTAGAGGAGCGTCTAAAAGGCGGAATGATTGATGAGGTAGAAGATTTGCTAGCACAAGGAGTGAGTGCAGAAAAGCTGAAGTTCTATGGTTTAGAATATCGTTTCGTTACGCAGTATTTAAGCGATGAAATCAGCTACGATGAAATGTCTCGTAGACTAAATACAGCTATTCATCAATTCGCAAAAAGACAAATGACCTGGTTCCGAAGAATGGAAAAACAAGGCTTTGAAATTCATTGGCTTAATGGAAACCTGACCCACGAACAAAAGATGATGGAGTTGATGCCTTTGTTGAGGTAATTGAAAACATCGATTGAAACGTCTGAATAGTTTTATGTGAGAAAAAGTTAGATTTACTTTCACACCTCGCTGTTGCTATGTGGCTTCAATGCTCTCCCTGTGGTCGATGTGCTCGCTGTTGGGAATCTGTTTAATATGAGGAATACCTAAGGCAAATTAATAGCATTTTTCAAATAAGAACTAATGCTATATATAATCAGGTAGTTGATTATGCTTCTGAATATGCTTTAGTAGTTGAACAAGTGAAGGGCGAATTTCGATTCCATCAGATTTGGCTGTCTGGAGCTCTTTGAGGATAATATCTTTTAATTGATAGGTGAATAAAATAGAGATATAGATATTCAATACAATTTCTTTGTCTATTTCAATATACTTAGCCTTGAATTCCTCAATAGCTGTTTCGTATTCGGATAACTGGAGGGATAATCTAAATATTAATACAGAATAATTGTTCAAGGTGTCAATTTTTTCAAAATCACTATTCCTCCAAGATGTTTTCTTGGTTTTATTCTTATTTGTACTATCCCATAGCTTTTTGGTTCTTTCTATGGCTACTTCTTTCATGTTTGGTGTTTGACAATAATTGATAAATGTTTCCATTAATCCACTATATAAAGTATAGCGGCTTAGTTCATTATTGAAAATTAGCTTAATTCCCTTGTCAATAAATTCCTTATAATCCATGCTATCACGATGATATTTGATCATTTGATCAAAAAACTCAATTTGACTAATGCCAACAGATTCAAAAGGGTCGTAGGCTGTAAAAGTTTGATAGGCACAAGCATAGCATAGGGTTTCATACAACACTTGCAATTCTTCTGCACATCTACGTCGTGAATTCCCATTTTGTGCAGCTAGGTTTATTTCCTTTACTAATCTCTTGACCAAAAACCGCCATTTTGAACGGTCCTTTTTAGGAACATGAGAATTGGGATACAGATAGTTTTGGTTAATGGCATTATTATGAAATAATTTGACTTCACCTGATATTTCCTCAATGGTTCTGATGGCTTTATTTGCCTTAGATACTTTCTTTTCTTTAACTGGTTTTGTTATCAGTTCATCTATTTGGTTATCCTCTTTTTTATTCTTCGGAATGAGTTTGTACAACTCTGCTACAAGGAATTCCAAATCTTTTTTTTGGTGACCTTTTACAATGGTTCTTAGCTCTGCAATTTTCATTTCAATATCTCTTCACTATCAATAAATATCCTCAAAATCTTCCTGGGCTTCTTTTAAATTAAACTCTTTGGCATCCCATTCTTCACCGTCTTCTAAGCCAAGCCATTCTTTATATTCTTCATATTCAGGGTGGCTTTTGTCACTAAGGGTTTCTTTCAATTGTTCATAGCCCCAAATTCCACCGCAATCTTCCGGAGGACATTTTCCTTTTCCTGCTAAGCATACCGGTTTTTCTGAGGCTTCTTCTATGATTTTCTCAAGGGTGATTTTATGAATCCAGTCATCGCCAAAATCGTAGATATAGGTGTATTTTTGCCCTTCTTCTACAAAGATTTCTGATAGTATAGTTTCTTCGGCATCTATTGGATCGTCAAAATCAGAGAAGCTAAAATCTTCAATTACTTCCTTAATTTCTTGTATCACTGGATAGGAGCCATAACCTGTTGGAGAAAAGCTATACATATGATAAGATTCCCAACCAAAAGCATATTGGATGATTTCGTGCATATCCTCAAAAGTATAATAACTAGGTATCTTTACTCTCCGCCAAACAGGAGGTTTCGTTATTCCTTGAATTTGAATTTTAAATTGAAAGGTTTTACTTTCTTTGATGTCTTTTTCTGAATAAGGGCTTCTTTCCTCATCAAGGTCGGAATCCTCTTCGAAGTCATGATTTAAGTCATTGAAATCAGAATTAGCAATTTCGAAATTTCCAATGCCCACGCTTTTTGTTAATTGAGCTATTATTTGGAGGACTTGAAGGTCAGTTTCATAAGGTCCACGGATATAAAAAGGTTTCCCGTGACGACCACATTCAATGTCAAGCAATTCAATATCATCAGTGTCCTCTTCAAGGATGTATTCTGCTATTCTAAAGTCTTTATGAGGCTCGAATCCTAGATCTTGAGCATATTCTTCTCCAGCAAATATAATATTATGAACTAGGTTATATTCAACAAGTTCCATTGGCATATTATCCTTCATCTTATTTAAAAGCTCTTGATATTCTCTAATATCCATATTAAAGAAGTACATAGCATCTTTAATGCCTAAGCATTTTAAATCGACTAAATACATACCGACCGTAAAATGGCCATTGCTATGAATTCGTGCAACTAATGTCTGAGCCAGACCTTCATCTTTCCACAAAGAATTAATCCAACATTCTTGAATAGGTAATGCTCTAGCTTTTTGCTTGATATAGTTTTCAGGGGATAGCATTTGAATGACTTTCCCTTTATTTTTTTTTCTTTTTGCCATAGGAGATGTTTTCGAAATGCTAAATTAAAAGAATCTTAGAAACTTGACTAGAAAATACCTTGTTAATTTGTAAGAAATAATATGTTTGATTTTTCCTGATTGTCCCAAGCCCAAGGGAAGTGAGGGAAAAGGTTTAGCAAAACTATTAGATTGAAAAATAGGTATTCTAAAATAATTTGATTTAGACTGATTCGTAAGGAATATTTTAATGCAGTATGAGCTTATGCAACAAGGAGCTGTCCAAAAAGTGATATTAAGCCTTAATGATTGAATTTCAGGATTGCCCCATTTCCTAAAGGGAGCCTGAAATTCAATGACTTCTCCCTTCTGGGTCGGGGCAAAAAAGTCATTGAATTCCTAATGCAGTACCTTTTTGGACAGCCTCTTGTTTAAAATTGACTAGTCAAATGTCTATCGATTTATTGGATTATAATTCTACATAAACTGATAAAGCTCAGCTAAACACAAGTTCAAATCTCTCTCCATTTCTAATAAATTATTCTGACTGGTATAATAAATAGACAACTCCAGCATATAATCGATAAGGGTGATTTGTCCTTTATCTAGAGCTTTCTTTAGTAATTGAGAATGCTCATATTTGCTTAATTGAACACGATAATCCTCGGTATTCAATTGCAAGCTTTTAGCCTTTTCATATAAACTCATCAGGTGATTATAGAAAACGATTTTATTATCCACAGCATAGCTTTGCATAGCATCGGTATTGGCTTTGGCGTATTTTACCGTGTTTTTATTTTCCCACAGTGGAATAGATACCCCCACAATTAAGCCTTGGAATTGTTGTCCACCCGCTTTTTCACTCATATAACCTGCATTGAGTTTGGGTAAGCTCATGGCTTTACTCAGTTTTTCTTGTCTTTGACTCAATTCTACTTCTTGTTTAAACCAATTCAGCAATGGATTATTAGATTCCGCTACTAAATACCATTGTTCAAAGTCAGAGGGTAAACTCACCAGCTCGTAAGACGAATTTTCGAAGACGATTTCTTTTCCTCCATTAAGACTCCTCAGTTCTGCCAATAAGCTTTCTTTTTCAATCTTTACAGATTCCGATTCTTTTTGAAGGTTTAATAAACTCAACTGTGATTTGTTATACTCAAGCACATTGCATTCGCCTACTTTAAATTTAGCTTGATAAGAGGAAGCAATACTTTGCGCATGCTTTAGTCTTTCTGCTAATTGTTCTTGTTGAGCATTATGAAAAACCAGTTGAAAAAGTATTTGCTTAGCTTGAAGAATAATGGCTTTTTGCTCTTTAATATATTTGAGTTCTATTTGTTCATTCTTCAAATCGGAAATCTTATTTTGATGTCCATACACGGTAGGGAAATCAAAAGATTGCTTGATAGAAATATCTGTTCTTTGTCCCATGCTCGTTGGGTTTCCCCATAAGTAATGAAATTCAAATTCTGGATTTTCTAAATAGATTCCGGTTCTGTTTTCTAATCTTTCTGCTTCATTAGCTTTTTTAAGTGCAGTAAGCTTGGTATTATTTTGTTCTATTTCTGCCAAAAGCCTAGCTATATCCTGAGCAAATAATGGATAAGCCAACATGAGCATCATAAAACTGATGATTATCTTTTTCATATTTTCTCCTTTTTAATGATACTTTTATCTTTTAAGCTGCTATAAATAATAGGTACCACAAAGATGTTTAATAGGGTGGATGTTAATAAGCCTCCCAAAATCACTTTTGCCATAGGGCTCTGAATTTCATTGCCCGATAAATCACCATTCATAGCCAAAGGAATAAGAGCGAGAGCAGCCGTTAATGCAGTCATCAAGATGGCATTCAATCGGTCGGTAGAACCTTTTAAAACCCTTTCATATCTTTTCATTCCTGAAGCTTGAAGCTTTTGGTAATTGGAAATTAACAGTATTCCATTTCTGGTCGCAATTCCAAATAAGGTGATAAATCCAATAATGGCTGGAATACTCAAAATACCCGAAGTAAAATAAATGGAGAATACTCCACCGATCAACGCTAAAGGTAAATTGAGGAGGATGATACCGGCTAATCTGAAGTTTTTAAATTCTTGGAATAGCAATAAGAAAATAATCAGCAAGGCGAGGGCAGAAGTAAGTAGGAGCGTACGAGAAGCTTTGGCTTCACTTTCAAACTGACCACCATATTCTAACCTATATGCTTCTGGTAAAGTGATATCTCTATCAATATTCCTTTGAATTTCTTCTACCACAGAACGAAGATCTCTTTCTGCAACGTTAGCAGAAATTACTATCTTTCTCTGTACATTCTCTCTGCTAATAGAACTAGGCCCCGAAACAGATAAAATTTCTGCAACCTGCTCCAGAGGAACTTTTTTACCATCATAAGTTTCTATTAAAGCTGATTTAATTCCATCTATACTTTGGCTATAATCTTTATTGAGTTTTAAAACCAAATCGAAGCTCATTTGTCCTTCATAGATATCCGCCATCTTCTCCCCATTAAAAGCTATGTCGACAAACTCATTAAAGTGAGCCAAACTAATGCCATAATGAGCCAGCATTTCTCTATGGGCTCTAATCTGAATTTGAGGCACTTCAATCTGTTGATCCACATTTACATCCACTAATCCTTCTATGTCAATGATGGAAGCTTTAATCTGGTTTCCGATCATGAACATTTTGTTTAAGTCGGTTCCAAACAGTTTAATGGCAATATTGGCTCTAGTGCCGGAAAGCATATGATCTATTCTATGACCAAGTGGTTGGCCCACCGTAAAGGCGATGCCTGGGATATGGGCCAGTGTTTCTCTCACATCTGCCATAAATTCTTCTTGACTTCTTTCTAATAAGTCAAAATTCACATCAATTTCAGCACTGTTTGTGGATTGTGAATGCTCGTCCAACTCTCCTCGACCTGTTCTTCTGGCTGTGCTAAATATTTCTGGAATGGCCAATAATTCAGTCTCTACTAGATTACCAATCTTATGGGTCTCCTCTAAAGAAGTACCTGGCTGATTGACAACAGATAAGGTTAATGAGCCTTCGTTAAACTCCGGAAGAAAACTTCTTCCCAATCCAGAAAATACATATAATGATATGATGAATAAAATCAGAGTAGGTATGAGAACCCACTTTTTATGGGTGAGCGACCAAGCTAAAGCACTTCCATACCTTTCGCTTAGTATTCTAACGATCCATTTTTCTTTCTTATTCTTGTCTAAGTATTTTTCATTGCTCAAAAGAAGTTTGGAGAGTAATGGCGTTAAAGTCATGGCCACAATAAGAGAGGCAAATAGGGAAATGATAAATGAAATTCCTAGAGGTTGTAGCATTCTTCCTTCCATTCCACTTAAAAAGAATAAGGGAACAAAAGCCACCATAATAATAAGGGTAGCATTAAAGATAGAAGAACGTATTTCTTTGGAAGCTTCAAAAACCACTGTAAATGAAGATTCTTGTTCTTCTTTAGGTTTGAGATGGTTTTCCCGAAGCCGTTTATAAACATTCTCCACATCAATAATAGCATCATCCACCAGAGAACCAATAGCGATTGCCATTCCCCCTAAACTCATGGTATTGATATTCAAACCTAAATATTTCATAACCAATATAGCACTCAATAATGAAATGGGGATGGCCAATAGAGATATTAATGTGGTTCTAAAACTTCCCAAGAACACAAAGAGGATGATAATAACGAATATACCGCCTTCTAATAAAGCACGTTGAACATTATTTACAGAAGTTTCTATGAAATCGGCTTGACGGAAGATTTTAGTATCTAAAATCACATCTGCTGGCATCGATTTTTGTAATTCGGCAAGATTGGACTCAATCCTTTCGGTAATTTCTAAGGTATTGGTTCCGGGTTGTTTAGAGATGGACAAGATAATAGCGCGTTCGGCATTACGAGAAGCATAACCCATTTTTACAGCAGGTGCAATTTCTACATCTGCAACATCTCTAATTCTAATGGGTTTCCCATTCTCCGATTTGATATAGGTATTGGCCAAATCATCAATATCAGAAGTTCTTCCAATTCCTCTAATGGCATATTCATTACCATATTGACGAAGAACTCCACCGGTAGAATTTTGAGAAATGCTTTGGCAAACTTCAGCTAATTCATTAAGTGAAACGCCATAGAACTTCAATTTGTCGGCATTGGCTAGAACGTGATACTGCTTAAAGTCACCGCCAATAATGGTTACTTGAGAAACGCCTCCAGTAGCTAGAATGAGTGGTTTTACATTCCATTCGGCAATGGTTCTTAAGTCCATCATAGAAGTACTATCTGCCTGCATACCAACGAAGAATATCTCACCCATCACACTGGATTGTGGGGCCAAAATAGGCTGCCCAACGCCCAGCGGCATTTGGGTAGTCACGGTAATGAGCTTTTCGCTAACGATTTGTCGGGCTTTGTAAATATCCGTACCCCAATCAAATTCTACCCAAACAAAGGAATATCCTTGTGAAGAAGCAGAGCGAACTCGTCTGACATCAGTGGCTCCATTTACTGCTGTTTCTATAGGATAGGTCACTAATCTTTCGACCTCCTCAGAAGCCATTCCATGGGCATCGGTCATTACGACAACAGTGGGTGCAGTGAGGTCGGGAAATACATCTACATCCATTTGGGTAGCTGTACGCGTTCCAATGATGAGAAGAAAAACAGAGCTAAACAGAATAATATACTTATTCTGTAGCGAGAATTTTATCAATTGATTCAACATAAGACTCTATTTTAATGTACGTGACCTGAATGAGCATCTAATCCACCAGTAGCTTGAGCCAATTTAATGAGGATGGCACCTTTGCTTACTATTCTTTCATGGGCCGAAAGCCCTTTAAGGATTTCTGTTCTTTCGCCATCGCTAGCTCCTATAAAAACCTCTCTTTTTTCGAATAACTCCGGATGGACTTGCACATAGACAAAGAAATTTCCTTGTTCTTCTAATAAGGCTGAATTAGGAACGTTCAAGTAGGACTCATTACCCTGATATTTTAGGTATAATTCTACAAAGCCTCCTGCCACAAAATCATCTGTATTGTCAATTTCTATAGATATGGGAATGAGGTAATTATTGCTGTTGGTGGTTTTTCCATAGGATAATATATGTCCATTAAGCTCCTCCAAACTATAAGTATTGTTATTATAGATGTTTTTAATATTCGCTGTATAAATTTGAGGAAGGATAGCAGCATATTTTTGCTGTACATCGGCATTTAAAATCAATCGTTGATTTTTTGTGATGGCCAATAGAGGATAACCTGCTTCTACATATTCACCATTACTCACTCTTAAATTATTGATATAACCATCGATTGGAGAGGTGATGCTTTGGCCTTGCAAGCTAAAGTTGGCTTGTAGGTTATCAAAAATGACCTTGGTGTTTTCGAATTCATTTTTGGCTTCCAATACTTCTTTTGAAGTCACAATCTTATCTTTCTCTAATTCCATTATTCTTTCAAAATTAGAAACTGCTTTTTCATAGTTATTCTTGGCTTCCACATAGCGAACGGAGGAATTATCGTTGGCTAAATCGCTTCCAGATATGACGAAAAGCTTTTGACCTTTCTTCACTTGCATTCCTTCAGTAATATGATTGGATTGCAAATCAACAATTCCATTTGATTTAGAAGAGATAATGGCTTCGCCAGCCACACATGGTTTTGTTAATGCTGTAGTTTTTATGGTTTTTCCGAAAGGCTGAATTCCTACTCTTTCAGTTCCAAAGGCTACTTTCCAAGATTGTTCTTTGGTAAAAGAAGTTGTATTAGTTGTGTTGGCTTCTGGAGCATCCCAATGCATGGCAGCATGCGCATCGGCGAATACTTTTATCTCCGGGATATACATACTGTAAACTCCATTTTTGGTTTCAATATGGAAGCTTAATATAGCATCTCCAGCTTTTTTTGCTTGAATATTGAATCGATATATTCCGGGTCTTAACATTTGGGTTTGAATATCCTGAGATATTTGTCCATTTGTGTTTATTTCTGCTTTTATACGAGCATTTTGTAGAGGAGAAAAATCATCGAGCCATGTGAAATGTGCTAAAATAGAAGAGCTTCCTTCATTGGAAAAAGGGTCTGTTTCAGCAAATAATTCAAATTCATTAGAATAAGCTGTGATTTGATATTTTACTTCATCATGGGCATGTCCACCAGAATTTGCTGTTTCAGCTGCATGATCATGAGCTGCTTCTGACTTTAGAATTAATACTTTCTCTGGATTTCTTTCTATAATTTGATTTTGAGGTTTTTGATGCTCCCCGTTTTCTCCATGCTGATGTCCGTTAATGTGATTATGATGATGCGATTCTATAGCTTGATGGGCTTGTTCTTCTGCATGTTCATGATTACATTCTTCACCCTTTTGATGTTGATGTTCACTTTTATGGTCATGCTTGTGATTTTCTTCAGCTGCATGGGTGTGTTTCTCTGCTTGGTCATGATTGCATTCTTCACCTTCTTTGTGTTGGTGCACATTTGTTTGTTCATGATCGTGTGTTACTCCAGCTACATGTTCATGTTCTGTAGTGTTATTTTGAGAGGAATTGTTTTTGCAGGCCACGAAAATAAGCATCGTTGCTACCATTAAATATATTCTATAATTCATATTATTTTGTTTAAATAAAATCATTGATAAACCATTTAAAAAAAAACAAATTTTTTAAATAATTGAAATTAAGATTGTTATGATTTAAACAAAAGAAGGAGGGCCGCGAAGACCTGCACTGTAATTTATGAAAATATGATAAAGCGAAAGCTTTAAAGGGATTTGAGATTTGAGATCTCTTTGATTGAAGTAAGTTTCTGGTAAGTTATTTAATTGAGAAGTTAGACTGAAATTAGCCAATGGTAAATGGTTTAATTCTAATATGGCAACCTCTTGTCTTGGATTGATATTGTTTGGAATGATAACTATTGAATTTAGTTCACACTGCATGTTACCATTTTCTTCATGATGTTCATGTTTTTGGTGATTATGGTTTTCGTGGCTATCACATTCATCTTCGCAAGAAGTGCTTATATAACAAAAATCACCTTCATGATAATGGTGAGGAATAGCCGCGTGAACCAATAATGTAATATTGGCTAAAAGAAGAAGTACGATGGCTAAACTCTTTTTCATTTTATAAATTTTAGCAAAAGTAATTATTCTCTTCAAAAGAAGACTTAATTTTAGGTTAAAATTGGGTCAAATATTATAAAATACAGAAATCAGGTGATCTACTTATTCAATACTTTAGCGAAAATAGATAGAATTCCAACAAATGTTAAATTGATAATGATACTAAGTATCATTAGAAAATAGAAGCTGAAGAAAAGCATAAATGAGTCTAAAAGCAACCACAGCATAAAGTCACCAATCCAAGAGGAGAAAAGGTTGAAAATAAATAAAGCCAACACAAAATAGATAAAACCACCTTGGCTTCCTTTGATATCTGATGGGCTTAATGTGATAGAAGAGCCAATGGCATAAAGGAAATAGATAAGCAATAATACTTTAAGAAAACTGGAGGATGGCCCAAATGCTAAACTCAAGTAAATAACAATATTATCCCAAGTATTGGCAAAAAGTCCAGTAAAGTTGGAGAAGCTAAAGAACGAGTCTGCTTGAATTTCATATACAGCCATTTTGGAGAACCCAAAACCAAAAAGTAGCCAGCTCATGAAGTATAAAAGGATAACTCCAAAAAGAATTGGGCCTATTCCGATAAAGAAATTACCAATTCTTTGATAGGTGCTCATGGGATTAAAAGAATGATTTACATGTCCTAGATTTCCATCTTCTGAATTGGGAGTGAATAGCGCCATGTCGGTGATTTTATGACGGAATATTTTAGCGAAAAAAGCATGGCCCAATTCATGAATAGAAGTTCCTAGCCAGGCAAATCCATATAAATATAGTTTTCTTCCCATAACTCTATAACTGAGTTTTTCATTTTTCTTGGCTACTAAATGCATGATATACGCTAATAAAAGAAGTGGACCTAATAGAATAAAAACTTGTGTAACAGTAGTTAATACCACTTGCCAAAGATAGGAGAGGATGTCGCTGATTAATGAACCCATAATGATATATTTATATGATTGATTTTCTCAAATCTGAAAATCAATTTGTTATATGTCTTTAATCATAAATATGCTACAGCCAAAGTGACCAGTATTCCCTAGAGCTTGAACGATATATTTATAGCCCGCCATTTTGTACATGCCAACTGCTTTTCCAAACTCAGGGAAACTCTCTAAGTATATTTTTTGGTATTTTAATTCTTTGGCAGAAACATGACATTGCTCCATTAATTGTTTTCCAAGGCCCAATCCTCTTGCCTCTTTATGTAAATAGAATTTCACCAACTCACAGCAATCTTTATCTAAACCTAAAGTAGGAAATATACCGCATGCTCCCATCACTTGTCCATCTATTTCACCCACAAAACAAGCGGAGCGTTTTTCTTGGAACAGACTAAATAAATCATCTGTAGTGGGATCTACATAAACAGTCCCTTCTTTTGGAGCATCAAACTCCTCAAAAACTCCTTTAATGATTTTAGAGAGTTCTGGATTATCAGATTCTTGAATTGGCCGAATATTTATTTTCATTCAAAAAAGCATTTATCGATTTACCTCTGTAAAATTACTTTTTTTCTAATACTTTCTAAATCAGATTTTAAATTAATAATATAAACGCCATTTTTCAAATCCTTTGATGGCGTCCAAATGGTAGTTTGGGTGTTTTTTAAGGGGTGGGTTTCGATTAAAACTCCTGTTGAACTATAAATCTCTATTTTCAGATTTTCGGCACTCGAAAGTGTAGTGGTGATTTGAGTTTGATGAGTAATGGGGTTGGGGGAGATAGTCAGGCTATTATTGTGATTTGCCAATTCATTTTCTCCAAGCCAAAAGGATACTTTGGACATAAATAATTGTTGTTTATTATTTCTTTCAGACTGAAAGGTAAGATAGGTAGTGTATAGATAATCTGAAGGAAGGTAGAATAATCTAGGTTTTGAGTCTATTGCCGAAGACTGAGAAATATTAAAGCAATATTGATAACCAGACCAAAGGTTATTTACAAAAATATCCGAATTTTCATTATCATTAAAAGTATATGCGAAATAATTAAACCAAATATCTTTTTTTTTCTTCTTAATTATGACATCAAATAAAACGGCATCTGGAGTTGTTTTAGTTTCGCTAAATAATTCTAAACTTTCTATTTCTTCTCCCATAACATCATAAGCATAAGGTTTCCATATTCCATTTTCAAGAGATTCCCAAAGAAATACCACTTCTTCCGTAATATCAAGTGTTAATATAGAAAGTGAAGAATTTATGCCATCAAAAAATCCGATTGACTCATGCCATTCTCCCAAAGGATAATTCCAAGTGCTTCGGTAAATATTGTTTTCATCATTTATTTCTTTTAGATAAATGATTTCAGACTCACTGATACATGGGTTTGAGCATCCTCCCTCATCAATGGTCATAATAGGATGGAAATAATAATTAGAGCTGTTTCCATCTAAATAAGTGGTTTCAATATTTCCACCTCTTTCCCAAACTAAATTCCTGCCCATTATTTTCAAGTCCTGACAACTGGTATATCCAATTTCTAAGCTTTCAGGTGCACTGAAGTTACCATCTTGAGAATATTTTGAATAATAGATATTGAATATGCCATTAGTTGTTAAATCACTCTCAAAAACTAGATAAAACAGGGTGTCGGGGTCATTTGGATAGCCTGAGAATTTAATGATCTGAGGGTTCCTAAAAGAGACATTCTCCTGATTCAAAACTTCAATAGCTTCACTCATTTCAGTGATATTCCGCATAAAAATGCTATAGCTATTCTCACTGGTTTGCTTTTCATAAAATACAAAATCTCGGTGAGTGATTCTAATCATTACTGGATTGCTATTGTTTGTTAATGAATCTGTGATTGGGATAGGTGTTGACCATTCTCCTTCTTGTGCTTTTGTATAACTGATAGATGAAACTAAAAGGATAGCGAATAGAACTATAATATAAGAGGAAATAAATTTAGTAATCATGATATATGTTTTATATGGTTTACGAAGATAGTAAAATAAATGTGAATGATATGTTAGTATTTGAATATTAGGTTAATTAGGTGATATTCCCTTGTAATTGGAAAAAAAATAGCTTAATTTTATCAAACCATTACGATCAATTATTCCTATCTACAATAATCACAATCATTAATGAACTTTACAAAAGTTATTATAAATTATATATCTGGTGATGATAGAGTAATTGACCTTAGGCATCAGCTGCTCAATATTACCCTAGCCATAGGGATTCTATTTTCGGGTTTAGCGGCACTGTCTAATTTCCTTCTCGACTTACACTGGATATCCATTGTGATGGCGCTATTAAGCTTAATAGTTTGCAGCATAGCCTATTATTTTACAAGGTTTAAGCGAAAACGATATCCTGCTATTGAAATGCTAACTCTTGGCTTTATCGTTTTTATCTTTTTGCCGGTTTTATGGTTTTCTACTGGAGGGAGCAATGGTTCTATACAATACTTTATTCCCTTAATGTTAGTGGCTATTCATGTGGTATTTACCGGAACTACCAGAGTAGTTTTAATAGCCATGTTGATAGCTTCAAGTTTAATTTCTTTGGTGGTAGGTTACCTTTATCCTCAGCTGATCATTCCTTATGTTGATGAACATGCTCAGTATATGGATATGGTTTTAGGTTTTTCATTTTCGGTAGCTGGTATTATTATTTATCTAAACATATATTATAATATGTATACTCGGGCAAATGGAAAGTTGGAGAAACAGAATATGCTTTTAATGAATAAACAAGAAGAGATTTTAGCCCAACAAAGTGAAATTGAGGAGCATAAGTTTGAGTTAGAAAGAAAGGCTCAAAGTTTACAGGAACTGAATGCTACAAAAGACCGATTCTTCTCAATTATCTCACATGATTTGAAAAATCCTTTTAATTCAATTTTAGGTGTTAGTAATGTGTTGATGGAAGCAAAACAAAAAATTGATGATCCTGAAATATTACAATATATTGATGTGTTAAATTCCTCATCTAAAAAGTCATATCAACTATTATTAAACTTATTAGAATGGGCTCGTCTTCAATCTAATGATATATCATATGTTCCTGTTAAATTGGATTTAAAAGAGCTTATTGAAGAGAATGTGAATTTAGTAGAAGCCCAGATTTTAAGCAAGGGTTTGTCAATAAAATTTGAATATAAAGAGGCGCTTAGTTATATTGTTTTGGCAGATGAGCATATGATAAATTCTACAGTGATGAATTTAATCTCAAATGCGATTAAATTTACCAAAAAAGGAATCGTCGAAATTATTCTCGAAAGCAATCAAGATGCTGTTATTATTAAGTTTATCGATCCTGGTCTAGGAATGAGCAGAAAGCATGTGGATTCACTATTTCAGATTGATAAGAATATCTCCACTCCAGGTACCAATTTTGAGCAAGGCACTGGATTGGGCTTAATACTGTGCAAAGAATTTGTAGAAAAAAACGGTGGAAATATTTCGGTAACCAGTATTCCTGATAAAGGGAGTGAATTTATCGTGCGTTTACCATCTTATTAATGAGTTTAGAATTTAAGTTTAGTTGCTCCCCAGTTTTCTTCTTTACTGATCACGCCTTTGCTATAACTCACCAATTCCATTGAAATGGGCATGATTTTAATTAAAACCATATCTGTTTCCATGTTTTGATAATAGGCTTTCCAGCCTTCTTTCCAGCGTGCTTTTTTTGTTTCCAAATCATTTACTAATTCTGCTATTCCTTGAATACTGACATACCCTGTTGAATTGACTTCAGTATAATAGATACTTACTTTTTCATTTGCTTTGATATGTTCGGCTTTTCTTGTTTTAGGATTTGTTGCCAACCAAATGATAAAGTCCTTTTCTGTGGGCAGGGTTTGCATCATTCGAGCTATTGGCTGACCATCTTGATCAATAGTAATTAATGCACAAGTGCTAGCTTGGTTGATGATTTCTAGAGCAATGTTTTTATTTTTATCCTCCTCTGAATTTGTATTTTGGGCAAGTATAGAAGTAAGGCCAATAAATGAAAACAATAGCGTAATGAGTATGCATGAGAAATTGATTTTCGTTTTCATATCTGCTTAGTTTTTTGTTTGATGCTTATTGCAAAATTAAGATTTTTGATTTAATTGTGAACTACTCATTAAAATGTAAAATCTATTCATAATTTATCATTATATTCGCTTATGCTGGTTTGGTTATCAGATAAATACTATCTTTATAAATATAAATGATAAAACGATATTATAATAGAATCAATTCAAAGCTTTCAATAAGGTATTTTATTATACCTGTATTAATGCTCGTGTTTTATCTTCTTTTCCATCTGGCATATGAAAAAAGGAAGAAGGAACAATCAATGATTTTAATACAGAACAAATAACTCTTGCTCAAACAGCAGCTCAAGGAATTACATCTTTCTTTAATGATTATCAATCGGAAATCACTTTTATTTCCGAACTTGAAAGTATAAAAGATTTTGATGCAGAAGGTAGTGCTCTTTTTAAAAGCTATTTTAACAATCGAAAAAATCTTATATCTGCTATTACTAGAGTAGACTCCAATGGAATTATCCAATATACCTTTCCCTATGATAGTTTATCAATAGGGAAAGATATTTCTTATCAAAAACATGTAGAGTTGGTTCTGAAAACACAAAAAATAGTTATTAGTGATGTGTTTCAAGCTGTTCAAGGATATCTTTGTATTGCTATGCATGTTCCCATTTTTGATAAGGCCAGATTTATAGGAAGCATTGCTATTTTAATACCAATTGATAAGTTAGGACAGCGTTATTTTCAAAAAGTAAAAATTAGAGAAACTGGCGTAATATGGCTGCTCAGTAAAGATTTGATAGAGATATATTGTCCATATAAAGAGCATTTGGGAAGATCATATCTTGAGAATTGCAATTTTGAAGATGAAGCGATAAAATTTAGCAAGGTTATAAAAAAGGATAGTTCAGGAACAATAATTAGTCATCATCAACAAGTGTTATTGAAAGAGGAAGAGGTTCAAAAGAAGCATATGGTCTTTTATAGAACTCCTATTGGGAATACATACTGGACCATTATCATTTCATATGAAGAAGAGGATATTTATTCTGAATTACATCAACTACGTAATAGGCTTATTCTCATTTTCTCAGTACTTTTCCTATTTATATTATACTTTTTTTACTCAAGCTCAAAAATAAGGGCTTTTCTAAAAGAGGAGAGAAAAAGAAAACTTGCTGAAAAAATACTACGTGAAAGTGAAGAAAAGTACCGTACCATGATTGAAACATCTAATGATTTTATTTGGATGTTAGACCTTGAAGGAAAAATTACTTTTATCAACGATCGAGCGGTAGAGCAAACGGGACTTATACGTGAGGAATGGTATGGTAATCATTTTAGCCCATTAGTATTGGCAGAAGAATTAGCTTTTTTGCAAGAAGTTGTTTTGAAGAATTTAAATGGAGAATCAGTAAATTATGAATTCAAACTAAAAACAAATCATCAAAAGCTATTAACGCTTTTGGTAAATACAGCACCTATTTTTAGTGATGATCAGATTATAGGCATGATTAGTTTTGCAAAGGATATTACGGAACATAAAAGGCAAGACAATATCAGACAAATTATTCTTAATATTTCAAATGCAGCTAACTATAGCAAAGATTTAGGCCAGTTTGTTGGTATTATTCATAAAGAGTTGAATACAAGTATAGATGCCTCAAATTTTTATCTGGCGCTATATAATAATAGCAATAATGAAATTACTATTCCTTATTTAAAAGATGAATTTGAAGATGATAAATCCTTTCTAGAAGGAAATACATTAACTCATTATGTGATTAAAACTCAATTACCATTATTAGCCAATAGTCAAAAGATAAGTCAGTTAGCTTCTGATGGTGAAATTCACCTTTTTGGTAAGACATCATTAATTTGGATGGGCGTTCCTGTAAAAATAGATAAAAAAGTAATTGGTGTAATAGCAGTTCAAAGCTATGCAAATGAATTGGCCTATGATGATTCTGATTTGGAAATGCTAGAATTTATTTCAGATCAAATAAGCATGCTGATACATAGAAAAAGAGCAGAAGAACACTTGATTAATGCCTTAATGAAGGCAGAAGAAAGTGATCGACTAAAATCCGCTTTTTTAGCTAATATGAGTCATGAAATTAGAACCCCAATGAATGGCATCTTAGGTTTTGCTAGTTTATTAAAGGAGCCTGATTTAACTAAAGTTGAACAAGAGGAATATATCAAAGTAATTAATCGGTCTGGAACTCACTTACTAGATATCATTAACGATTTAATTGATATTTCTAAGATTGAGGCAGGACAGATAGAGGTGATGATTTCTTCTTTTAATTTGAATGAGCAAATGCAATTACTCTATAGTTTCTTCAGAAAAGAAACAGAGAAGAAAGGAATGGAATTAAAGCTAAGTATTCCGCAAGAACATAAAGGCACGATCATTCAATCTGATAAAGAAAAACTATATGCTATTCTTACCAATTTAATAAAAAATGCCATTAAATACAGTGATAAAGGCATAATTGAGTTTTGGTTTCAAAGAATAACATTAATGAATAATGAATACTTTGAGTTTCATGTGAAAGACAATGGAATTGGAATTCCACTTGAAAAACAAGAACATATCTTTGATAGATTTATCCAAGCAGATGCCGATGATTCTAGAGTGAATGAAGGTTCAGGCTTGGGACTGACTATTTCAAAAGCTTATGTGGAACTACTAGGAGGAGAGATGGGCTTGCATAGTGAATTGGGCAAAGGATCAGATTTTTTCTTCATTATTCCCATATCGTAATATAATATAGAATTCAGTTTATTATCAAGATCGCTTATTCTTTATCTTACCTTGGAGACATTTTTATGAATTTATAAGAGATGGGTAACATTCCACTTGAAAATATACTAAACCCCAAAGATTCTGTATTACAATAAACATCTTCATAAATAGATTTGTCTCTTGCAACCCAATGAACAGTATAAAAACCTTTGGTAGCAGTATTGTTGAATATGGCTTTAACATCACCACTTTCCCAGTCGCTAATATTCTTAGCTCCAGATAAATAAACCACTAAAAAACCATCATTAACAGGGTTTTTGATGATACCCACTGTATATTTACCTGCTGAAAGATCCTCAAATGAAAGACGAACTCTTTCATAAATTCCCTCCATTGGGTCTAGATTTCCTTTGTTTTCAGCAAAGTATAGGTTTAGTTTTTCTCTGGTCCAAATGGTTGGGTTGGAAGGGAGCTGAAGTTGATTAGAAGCTTTGTATATCCCTTTCGATTTTACAATGCTTTTCCAGTCTTCCACAAGTTTGTTCTCCACATGTGTAAACTTTCCATATTTAAAGGTTTTATCCGAAGTAAAAGAAAAGACATCGCCATTACATGAGATAAAAGAAATGGTCATGTCTGAAACTGAGTTTTTATTGATTTCACCTCCAAACATTACCAAAGAATATTCACAATAGGATTTGATGGCAATACTGAGTTCTGTTTTTTCTTTGGAAGTAAGGGCCACATATTCAAAGCCCATTTGCTGTAAATACTTTTTTGCCAAATAATAAAAACCTGCAATTCCAGTTTTATTGTCTACTTGTTCTTGGTTAAATGGATTAAGGCCTATTTCGGCATATTTTACTCCTGAAATATACTTTTCAAATGATAGGGAAGGGTTTGAAGAAAAAGTTAATTTCTGATTTTGGCAATACCCGCTAAATATAAAAGTGCTCATCGCAATTAATAGGAGGATGGTTCTTTTCATGTTTTCTAAATTAATATTAATTAACTCAAGTTGCTACTTATCTTGCTGATTTAAAATGTTTATGGAATTGTGAAGATGTTGTGATGTTAACAAGAAAAAGAAAGTTTTTAACAAAATACGCCTGATAATCAGTTAAGTATATGTTTTTACAAAAAAATCCCCCAAATTGTTGCAGCGAAACAAATTAATCTGGAGGATATGATTAAAAAATCAACAGCAATATACACAATAATTGATGACCTACTAATAGAAATTCAGGGCAAACGCATCTAAATATTTTTAACATTTAATCTTCACATTTTCAGATAATTATCATTGCTATATGCGATAAATATCGTATATTTACCTGATATTCAAACAGATAAGTAATGGATTCAGGAATCAATATTTTATCGTATTTTTCGAAAATGGAAGATCATCGAGTAGATAGAACAAAGCGTCATTTAATAGGAGATATTATTTTCATCGCCATATCATCAGTTCTGAGTGGCGCCGAATCATGGAATGATATGGAAGATTATGGAGAACTAAAAAAAGATTGGTTAAGTAGCTTTTTAGAATTGCCCAATGGTATTCCTTCACATGATACCTTTAATAGGTTTTTCTCAGCTTTAGATACAGAAGCATTTGAGCGTTGTTTCTTATCTTGGATAAAGTCAGTTTATGTATCTACACAAGGAGAGCTAGTTAGCATAGATGGTAAGACAATGCGAGGCTCACGAAAGCAAGGTTTTAAGTCATCAACACATATTGTCAGTGCTTGGGCTGACAAGAATGAATTGATATTGGGGCAAAAAAAGTTGAAGAAAAGTCCAATGAAATAACAGCGATTCCAAAGCTTTTAAATACATTGCTATTAGAAGGCTGCATCGTTACCATCGATGCAATGGGTTGCCAAAAAGCAATTGCAAAAAAAATCATAAGTCGAAAAGCCGATTATATTTTGTCTGTCAAAGGGAATCAAAAAGAGCTCTATGAGGATGTTCAAGATAGTTTTAAAATGCTACCATCTATAGATACATCAGAAGAACTTGACTATGGTCATGGAAGAATTGAAACAAGAAAATGTTCCGTGATTACAGATTTAAGCTTAGTTGAAAATACTACTAATTGGAAAGGATTAACATCTATTGTTAAGATAGAACGTAACCGGTATTTTAAGGTAACTTCAAAACAAGAAACCGATATTAGCTATTACATTAGTTCTCTTGATAATGCTGAAGTTATCGCTAATGGCATCCGAAAGCATTGGGGAATTGAAAATAAAGTCCACTGGGTTCTTGATGTCGCATTTAATGAGGATCTTAGTAGGAAAAGGCAAGGAAATGCTGCGCAAAACTATTCAACTCTTAATAGAATTGCCCTTAACCTACTCAAAAAAGATGATTCCAAAGTAGGCATCAAAAGCCGTAGAAAAAAAGCTGGTTGGAGTAATGAATACCTTCTAAAACTTCTTAGCTATCAAAATTAGATGCGTTTGCCCTGAATAGAAATTGAGCATTAAAGAACCTAAAAACAGGCGAGTAATTGATTCTGAGATTATCACAACAGCCTTGATATCAGCAC